>CALUTG010000003.1 GCA_944323615.1 Candidatus Gastranaerophilales bacterium | reverse complement strand
AGCCGCAGTGTATTATAAAATAAATTTTATTATGATTAAAAAAGGTCTCTACTTGATTTTGTTCAATAAGATTAAGCTCAAAGCTTCGGGGGGTTAAAAGTTCATGTTCAGTACAAAAATATTCTTTTAAATTTTTCCCGACAAATCCTCCGGAGCCCGTCAATAATATTCTCATTTATTGTTAACCTCATTGTAATATACATCTTTACGAACCAGAATTTTTATATTAAAGGTGTTATCTATAAAAAATCTATCGGCATCACTTGAATTCTTTTTAATACTTTTTGAAATTTCATTTATTTCTTTTTGCAGTCTTGTTATATTCTGATATATATTAAAATCAAAGTTTTTATCATAGTTATAATTTTTATACAACTTTTCTAATTCATTATTTTTGCTTAATATAAGTTTGTATTGGTTAGAAAATTTTAAATTGTTTTTATAAAAATTATCGGAATTATAATTTTTTACGACAACATAATCTTTATTTTTTATAAAGGTTTTTAATAATATATCAATTTTTCTCTGATAGTTATCCTTACTTCTGTTTCTGAAATATTTTTCATGAAAACTTATGCAATACTCAGGATTTTCAAAATAAATTATAACTTTAGGTCTTTTTAGTCCAGAGCTTAAGGAAAGTTTGTCGTATATCTCTTTAGTCTGAAGATCGGGAGAAATATCCCAATATAAATTATAATTGTCGTCATAAAACGGCTCTCTGTCGAATAATTTATAAAATAAAGTGTTATTTATAAAACAAAATATTTTATCATCTTTTTCCAAATATTTATTTAGTATTTCATAAATATTTTCATATATATCGACCTCTTGTTTCGAAAGTTCAAATCCTTTTAAAAATTTTAATTTAGAAACTTTTCTTTCTGTTGCAACATTCACACTGGAATATCCGTGAAAAGTAAATGGTACCATACATTTCGACCAACTCACCAAGAATATTAATAACATAAGAAATAAAAAAGAAACTATTTCAATTAGAGGTTGAAATTTGTTTTTATAATTCAACAACATACATAACGGGAGACCATATATGAAGTATGACATATATGGCCAAGCGTAAGAAAAAGTTATTGATATAAACGCCAATGTAAAAATACCAAAAAGAATTAATCTTTTTGCATCATGATTGCTTTTTGTTATAAAAAATCTTACAAAATAGAATAGTGCGGTAAAGAAAGTAACATACTGGGCTATTGCTCCTATTTGATCAATCATTAAACGGGTTGAATACATTATGCCTAATAAATTGGTTTTGGAGACCAGAATTTTATTTAGAAAAAATACCGCGCATATCGTAAAAATACTAAAAACTAAAATAATATAAAAATTAGGAATATAAACAGACTTAGCCTTTTGGGACATTGTTTTCATTTGTAGGATATTATATTCTTTCAGAATTAAAAGGACAAAAATAGCCACAGCTAATATAAACAAAGGCCAAATATACGTATAACTGGAAATAATTTTCAATGGCAGTGTTAAAATATCTGTTACCGAACCCTTTGCAGATGCACCCAAATAAACATTAGACACATAAAGTGTTATGATATTTTTGTTAAGAATCGGCAAAAATATAATGATACTGGTTACAAATGATGTTAAGAAATATACAAATAATGTTTTAAGATAGGTTTTTATATTGCTGTTTACAAGCAATATCAGAGAATATATAATTAAAAAGCCTAATGGCACAATTATCCCATAAGTTTGTTTAGTGAAAAATAAAATTGTATTTATTACAGCCAACAAAATAATAAGTTGATAATTTATTTTGCGTTGACAATACAGTATATTGGTAAAACTTATAAGGACATTTATTAATATAACACATATTAATGGAACAACTTCATTATAAGAAAATGTACAATTATCAAACGGCGGCATAAGCATTATAGCGGAAGAAAATAGTGTTGCAACAGTGCTTATTTTATAGTTATAGAAACGGGTAAAAGTATAATACAAAGCCCCTGAGAATAAACATTTACAAACAACGGACGCTGTATGGAAAACTATTAAACTGTCTCCAAAAATTTTTTGTATTATTGTCCAAATGTATAAAAATACCGGAGGCATCAAAAAATGAAAATCCCGATATGGAAGGCGTCCATTTAAAAAATCTTGTGCATACAAATTGTACCAACCATCATAATTAGCAATAGATTTATTCCAATATAAAAGCATAATGAGTAAAGGAACAATTATTGATATGCCTAAACCCAGCAAATAATTAATATTTATTTCATTTCTTATTTTAGATATAAATTTATTCATTTATTAAACCCTTCTGTTTTCTCTCATTTCCTCTTCTGATAAAAACGGCCACATATTATCTAACGGCTGCGATTTAAATGTTCCGTCAGGAAGTTTTTTTGATGAAACTTTAGGATAATATGGCTGCATTGGATCTATCATAACTTCAACCAAAACAGGACCTTTTGTTTCCATTGCTTTTTTAATTATTTTATCGGTTTCTTTATGATTTTTTATTCTAAAAGTCTTAAATCCATAAGCTTTTCCTAATTTTATACTATCAGGACAAGAAACCCCGCTTTTAGGATCTGACCCAACTAAATGACCATTGAAGAAATTTGTTTGAGTGTGTTTAATACTTAAATATCCATCATTATTGAATACAAATACCTTCATATTCAAATTATGATGGATTATTGTTTGCAATTCTTGCAAATTCATCTGCAAGCCGCCATCTCCATTGACAGAAACAACTCTGTTAACGCCTTTTGCAAACGCACAACCTACAGACGCCGGCAGACCATAACCCATAGGCGAAAAACCACCGTTAGTAAACGCCAATTGTCCTTTTTTTACTTTAAACGCTGTTGTTATAGAGTAAAAAGTTGCGCCTTGGTCAGTCACTAAAACATCATCAGGATTCATATAATGTGACAATCTTTCAAAAAAGAAGTATGAATCAACATATTTTTTCTGTTTGATAACATCCTTTGTTACTGTTGGATATTTTGTTCTATAACCTTGAACTTTTTTAACCCAAAAATCAGAATTGTAATTGTAATCTTCATTTTTTAATTTCAATTCCAATGCCGGCATAAATTCTTTTAAATCTGCTTCAATTTGTAAATCTGTATGAATCCAACAATGCTCTAATTGAGCTTTATCACAATCTATAATTACCTTTTTAGCATTAGGGGCAAATAACTCAGTTTCATACCCAACAGTAACAAGGGGAAGTCTGGCACCTAAAATAAGCAAGAAATCCGCATTTTGGACAGCAAGATTACCTGCACGCTGACCATTTATTCCAATTCGGCCTGCAAGCATTGGGTGTTCTTCCCATATCATATCAAACCCATTCTTCGGAGTCACAACAGGAATATTATATTTTTCGGCAATATTTAAAAATATTTCTTCAGTTTTTGAAAGTTTCAAACCTTGCCCTGCAAGTATTAAAGGCCTTTTTGCTTCTTTTAATAATGCATATAATTTATCAAGTTTTAAATCATATGTTACTTTTTCAGGTTCATATCCTTTTAATTCAGCAGGATTAATTTCTGCCGATTGAATATCTAACGGTATATCAAGCCAAACGGGTCCGGGACGACCATTTTTTGCAAGATATAAAGCTTTTTCAAAATGATATCGTACTTCTTTGACATCTTTAATTGTTACGGCATATTTAGTAACAGGTGCAACAATAGGTGTGATATTAACTTCATGAGTTCCTCTTTGACGCATTCCTGTATCACCTATTAATGTCGGAGTTTTCGCTTGTCCGGAAAGAATCATCATTGGGATTGAATCATTCCAAGCGCAACAAACACCGGTTAAAGCATTTGTTGCAGCGGGACCGGTTGTTACAAGAGCCACACCCAAGTTTCTTGTAGCTCTTTGATAGCCTTCAGCGGCCATAACAGAAGCTTGTTCATGATGATTACTCACATGCTGAATCCTCGGATTATTTCCTAATGCTTCGATAAGAAACATCCCTCCGCCACCCGATACCATAAAAATTTTTTCTACTCCGGCATCAGCTAATCTTTCCATTATATATTCTGAAACATTCATTACTTTACCTTTCTTACTTCTTCCAAACCTTCATTAATAATTAAGGAATCAACTTTGTATACAAGAAAATTAACTCCTTGTTTAGTTAATCTTTCATAATCTTTTTGGGCATGATACATTGCACCTGCAATTTTTTCTGCTTTTATGATTTTATCAATACATTGATTTAAAACTTTTACAACTTTAGGATGATTAATTTGTCCTGCTAAACCTAATGATATTGATATATCGTAAGCTCCAAGATAAACTAAATCCAAATCCGGACTTGATAATATCTCATCAAGATTATCAATTCCCTTTTTGCTTTCAATAATTATTCCGAAAAGAATATTTTTATTTGCATTTTTTGTATAATCTGCATTAACACAATATCCACCCGCTCTCGTATACGGTGAATAACCTCTATTACCTTCTGGAAAGTATTTTATATATTCTAAACATTGATTTACATCATTTAGACTTTCAATATGCGGAACAATAATTCCATCAGAACCAATGTCCAGACTCCTTAAAATTTCAACTTCCTCAAGTTTTCCAACACGAGAAATTGCGTATTTCTGTTCAGCATGTGCTGCCATAACCATCTTTTGAGCAGTTTCAAAGTTTACAGGACTATGCTCAAAATCAACCAAGACAAAGTCTAATCCTGATTTACAAAGGACATTAACAACTTCAGGTGAAGGTATTATACACCAAGTTCCTATCATTTGTTTTTTGTTTTTAATGACATCTTTAAATGGCATAAGCTCTATCCTCCAAAATATCGCTGTAATATTTGTCATGAGAAGTTTTGGTTATAATAGAAAATGGAATTGATTCGTTTTCTAAAAATTTATTTACTATATCCAAGTTAACAGTAAATTCTTCATAAGCCTTCATTAGTTCAGATTTATTATCATAAACATCATCCTCTTTATAAAAGAATTCTAATTTTTCAGCATTTTCTCCAAAACCGTCTAATCCTACAGTAAATATTTCTTTTGCACCCATTTGATACGCACAATAAATTGCAGATATTGCAACATTTAAGTATTTGTATACGTGTTTATCTCCCTTAAATACAACGTTATTTATATCCTCATTTTGTTCCGCATCGAAATAGAGTACATTGTTTTTTGTGTTTTCCTTTACAAGTTTTCTTCCAAAGTATGAGGGAAGTAGAAGTGTTGATTCTTTATCTACGCTTTCAATGTATTTTAAAAATCTTTTTCTATTTATAAAACAATGGTAATCAGGGATAAAAAGATGATTTAAAAAGTTTGTACCTATGACAATACAATTTTTGTCTTTTATAAAATGTTGTATTTTTTCTCTGTTTTCAAGTATAGAAGAACCGTTTGCAATTATTAAAAAGTTTCTTCCTTTATGACAATTTTTGAATTCAACTTTATTTTGCGTGAATGCATCTTCTTCAGGGAGAATATAAAGTTTATTCCTAACTTTAATATCATCATAGTTAACAAATTTATCAGACAATACATTATTCAAATTATCAGCACTAAACGATATAGGGGCATTCTTCTTTACAAGTCCAGCAGCATTCCAAATTTCATTTATTGTAAAAGATTTTTTTTCATATAATTCATTAACATAATAAGGATGAATATTTTTTAATCCTCCGATTAGTGACTGAATTCGATATCCCCAGGGGGTTTCTTTGGAAAGCTCCAAATAGAATCGTTCAATGACATCTATATATGCAACCGGGTTATATTCTTTATGCCCTGTTTTATTCAAATATCCTGTCATTATTTCTATAGGAAGATTTCCCGAACCTCTGCCCATTCCATAAATTGAGGCATCTATACAATAAAATCCCGCATCTAATGCTTTAATGGAATTTGCGAATGCCAGCTGTAAATTATTATGTGAATGAAAACAAATATTTTTAAATCCTATGTCTTTTAATATTTTTTGATATTTCAAAATATCATCAGGAATAAAAGATCCAAAACTATCAGCAAAACATACCGCATCAATTAGATTTTTATTTCTCCAATTTTTGATTTGGTTAAAATGTTCTTCTTTATATTCAGAAATTGCCATCAAGTTCAAAAATACTTCATAGCCTTTCGCCTTAAGACCTTCAGCAAGTTCAAATGCAATGTCAAGTTTTTGCGGGTAGGTTGCAACTCTAACTAAACTAATTGGTGTTAAATCCGGTTTGCATTCTCTAAAATCATCTAATGTTGATTTACCTGCGTCAATCATGACTGAAAGTTTACATTTTTCGTTCGGTTCAAAAAGTGTAAAGATATAATCATCATCGCACTTGGCGAATTTTCCCCAGTCGGGTTTTGGCGTTTCAAAACGGTACCCAATTTCAAAATAATCAGCCCCTGCCTTGACTGCGGCAAAATATGAAGCTCTTACACAAGCCTCGGAAAAATTCCATCCATTTAAGTGCCCACCATCTCTAATCGTACAGTCTAATATTTTCGTCATTTAACCATTACCTCTTTTAATGTATGAACAGTTGTATAAGTAAGTTCTTTCAATTTATTTACAGGAATTTGTCCGGTTGCGACCAGTATTGAACCTTTTAATCCTGCATTTTTTGCCATTTCATAGTCCATAGGTGCATCACCAACCGAAATAGTCGTATTCGATGTTGCACCTAACATTTTTAAGGCAATGAGAGCTGGTTCTCCCGTTTTTTTAGCTTTGGTACAATCATCTTTACCAATTACCAAATCAAAATATTGTGCAAGTTTTGTTCTTTCTAAAATTGCATCAGTATTTGCTTTCATATCAGAAGTTACAACAGCAAGTTTTACACCTTGTTCTTTAAGAGATTTAAACAAAACTTCTGCATCTTTTATCGGTTTAACGTAATCATAAATTTCTTTTAGAAATCCACTATGCACATCTTTAAATATATTTGCAATTTTGTCAGAGTCGGCTTTTATATTATATTTTTTTAGCTGAGCTAATAAAGAGTTAATGACCGCCTCTCGTGCTAACAATGCAATAGGTCCCTTTTCCACAAGAATTTTATTTGTCGTATCATATCCTAGAGACAAACATAATTCGTCAAAATATTCATCTTCAATATCGTAAAAATCCATTACTGCACGAACTCTGAGCGCAATTATTCTTCCCCAATAAACGTGAGAATCGATAAAAGTGCCGTCTTTATCAAATAAAACAGTTTCGATACCGTTTAGTTCCCAGTCTTTTGTATATAAACTTACCATTATCCTAAATACTCCATTGAAACATCTACAAGATTTTTGGCAATAGCCAATGCCTTAGAAAAAGCCTCTTCATTTTCTAAGAAATCATCTCTATCAATATATTCACGGACTATTTTTCTTGCATACGAGCCTATGGCTACACCTCCGGCATTTATATCACATAATTTTGCAAGTTCTGTAGATTTTGAATTTGTACCGCCTGATAGTAACAAATAAACAGGAAGTTTTGCATTTTGAAAAATTTCTGCCATTGCCACTGTTTGCAGTGTTGTTTTAAAATCATCTTTACCACCTGACATTGGAGCACCGTCGGCTTGAATTATTGTTGTATACGGACTACGTTTTTCGAGCATTCTATTAATACGTTTTAAAACTCGTTCGTTCCCTAATTTTGAACGATCAATACATATACTTAATGGTCCATTAAACAAGCTGTTAATATCATTCCATTTTTCGTCAACTTCATCCTCATTTTCACCGAGGGCATGAAACTCAATACAGTCTATACCTTTTTCAATAATAGGCGGTAGAACTTCTTTTAAATCTTTAAATGCACTTGTCATTTCTATACATTTTTTAGGACAGTCTTGAACACATCTGCCGCAGCCAATACATCTGGTAGTATTAACTTCGTATGAATCAGCTTTTTCTATAAGTGCTTTTTGCAAACATACACTATTACATTTTCCACATTTAATACATTCTTCAGAATGTATTAATGCTTTACTAACGTGTGGATCCCCTTTTATACCAACACTTACACAAAGATATCTGTTTTCACTAATTCCTGCTCTTTTTAAGCCTCGCTTGGCAGCCTCAACGATTTCAGGCTTTGCACATAAGTCAAAAAAATTGCAGCCTGCTTTAGAATATAATGTAACAAGTTTTTCTACTTCGATAGCATCTTCATTTCCTGCTCCACAAACTAATTTAAAACATTTTTTTCCCTTAAATAAATCTAATAACATTCAACTCTCCTCTTGTTATTTACAAATTCGTGTATTGTATTTGAAATTCTCAAAATTTCATTTTCACCCAGTGCAGGGAAAGTTCCTACCCAAAATGTATTGTTCATAATAAATTCTGTATTTGGAAGTTTTGCATACCATTCTTCAGATAAGTCTTTTGAACTTAGTAATTTAGAATTACCAATCCTAAACAAAACCCGTTCATCCTCCGTTATCATTGGCTGTCTTAAGATATTTCCTGCAAATAACTGTCTTGTGCCAATTTTATGATTTTCCAAATACTCAACCAATTCTTGTTTTGTAAAAGGGGCGTTTTCTTTTACAGAAATTAAATACCCGAACCACGAAGGTTTAACCCCTTCTTTTACAACAGGCAAAATCAGAAAATCATGCAAATCAGCGAGACTCTCTGTAAGCAACTGCGCATTTCTGCTACGTCTTTTCAAAAATCCATCGAGTTTTTCAATTTGAGAACACCCTAATGCCGCTTGCCAATCAGTGATTTTGAGATTAAAACCAATATGTGAATAAGTGTATTTATGGTCATAACCGTACGGCAAATTTCCCAATTGTTGTGAAAATCTTTTACCGCACACCCCGTCTTTTCCAGGAGGACAACAGCAATCTCTTCCCCAGTCTCTAAATGACATAATAATTTTATATAATTGCGGATCATTTGTTATTACTGCACCGCCTTCGCCCATTGTAAGATGATGCGCCGGATAAAAACTAAATGTTCCAATATGACCAATTGTGCCGATTTTTTTACCTTTGTATTCGCCGCCTAATGCATCACAAGAATCTTCTATTACCCATAAATTATATTTCCCGGCAAGTTCCATAATCTTGTCTAAATCATAACTATTACCAAGAGTATGAGCTAAAAAGATTGCTTTGGTTTTTGGAGTGATAGCTTCTTCAATCTTTTCTGCATCAATATTGTATGTTCCGATTTCACAATCAACAAAAACAGGAACCATTCCATTCTGAATAATCGGGTTAATTGTTGTAGGAAAACCTGCGGCTACAGAAATCACCTCATCACCTTTTTTCAATGCTCTATCGCCCAACTTATGAGAAGTTAAAGCAGAAAAGGCAAGTAAATTCGCACTTGAACCCGAATTTGTTGATAGCGCATATTTTACGCCCATATATTTGGCAAATTTTGACTCGAATTCTTTATTAAACCGTCCTGCGGTCAACCACATATCCAGAGAAGCATCTATCATATTAAGCAGTTCTTCTTCTCCCAAAAGTTTTCCTGATGGTGGAATATAATCAAACTCTCTTTTCTTGCCATAAATTTCTTTATAATATTCTTTTGCAGCCTCTTTTACTTTATTGCGTAATTCTTGCTCCATGCAATACTCTCCTCATAATCTTTAATCTGTTTTACTGTAAATTCATATAAATCTTTTTTGCCTTCATAAAAATATTTATACCAATTAACTGTTTCTTCGATTGCTTTTTCTGCTGTGTACGTTGGTGTCCAACCTAATATCCCTTCGGCTTTTTCTATATTTAGCATTAACAAATTTGCCTCATGCAAATTATCTTTTTTATGTATAACCACTTCGCCTTTGCCGTAGAATTTACAAACCTTATCCGTAACTTCTGCTACACTCAACACGCTTTCCTCGTTCGGGCCAAAATTAAAGCCTTCCGCGTATCTATTCCCTTCCTGAAGAAGTTTCTCACCTAATAGCAGGTAGCCTGATAAAGGTTCTAAAACATGCTGCCACGGGCGAACTGCTATTGGATTTCTTATCTCTATTTTTTGTCCGCTGTTTATTGCCTTTATGCAATCCGGTATAAGTCTGTCAAGCGCCCAATCTCCTCCGCCTATTACATTCCCGGCTCTTGCTGTTGCCATAGCCATAGAATTTTCTTCTTGCAAAAATGATCGTCTGAAAGAGGATGACATAATCTCAACGCAACCTTTGGAGCTTGAATACATATCGTAACCTCCCATGGCGTCATCCTCTTTATAACCACATCTTGCTTCAATATTCTCATAACACTTATCTGTAGTAACATTTACAAAAGCCTTAACCGACTTGCATTTTCTTGCTGCCTCCAATACATTTAAAGTGCCAATAACATTAGTTTGATAAGTAAGTACAGGCTCATAATATGAAAGTCTTACAAGAGGCTGTGCAGCCAGATGAAAAACAACATCTGGTTGAAAATTATTTATTGTCTTTTCAAGATTAACGGTATCAAGAATATTTCCAAATACTGATTTGGAAATTTTGGCATTTATACCCATTTCTTCATACATCGATGGAGTCGTGTTTGGAACTAGAGAATAACCGCAAACTTCTGCTCCGAGTTTGGTTAACCATAGAGTAAGCCAGCTGCCCTTAAAGCCAGTATGCCCTGTTAAAAATATTCGTCTATTTTTATAAACATTATTAAACATCATCTACTCCCAAAAAATTTGCATCAGCGTCAGCTAATACCCAATCCAAGGTGTATATAATTTTTGTCAAGTCCCCAACATCAAAAAATGTATTGTATCCAATTTAGAATCGTTCATTTCCCCCAGTTTTATTTGCCGTCTTTCCCTTAAATAGTTTTTTAATCTTTCAATTCTATCTTTTTCTTGCATAATACATACCTCCTTAAAGTTTTATAGGTTCTTTATCTAACCATTTTGCCCAAGGTGCTTTTTTGCTTTGCCACATTGCAGTTAAATCCTTTTTGCCTTTTAGGGTGTCCATAGGATACCAAAAACCATAATGTTTATATGCATTTAGCTGTCCGTCTTGCGCTAAATTTTCCAGAGGTATTCTTTCAAAAATCACATCATCACGATTTGCTTCAATATAATTAAATATTTCCGGTTCACAAACCATATACCCGCCATTAATCCAACTGCCATCACCTTGCGGTTTTTCTGTAAAACTACTAATTGTACCATCCGAATTAATGTCTAAAGCTCCAAACTTACCGCTAGGTTTTACAGCAGTTAAAGTTAAATATTTCCCACTAAATTTATGACATTTTAATAAAGCATTAATATCAATATCGCTAACACCATCACCGTATGTAAGCATAAAAGGTTCATTACCAAGATAGTTCTGGGCCTTTTTTATCCTTGAGCCTGTCATAGTATTTTCACCGGTATAAAGCATTGTGACTTTCCAAGGTTCAGTCTCTATTCTATGAATATCTACAGTATTATTAAGCATGTCGACAGTTACATCAGAATATCTTTGATAATAGTGAACAAAATAATCTTTAATAATATGAGACTTATACCCCGTCAAAATAATAAAGTCATTAAAACCATAATAAGAATAGGTCTTCATTATATGCCATAAAATTGGCTTTCCACCAATTTCAACCATTGGTTTTGGTATTAACTTTGTTTCTTCAGATAATCTTGTTCCGAGACCACCTGCAAGTATAACTACTTTCATTAATAAACTCCTTTTATTTTCTTTGTTATCTGAAAAAGTTTTGTTTTTATAAAAGTAAACAGTCTTAAATCAATCCTAACAATATGTTTGTTCTCATCAAATTTAAAAGAATCCCTACGATAGACAAAAATAATTTTATAAATTGTTAAATATAAAATAAAATTAATTAAAAATTTTATTTTATCCCACACCGAAAGTACTGCAAATACGCATAGATAGTTATACAAATTTTGTTCAGAAGCTCTGTCTCTATAGAAAAATAGTTTTGCAGAATTTAATTCGGTACAATATCTGTTATGTGAAATTATATAATTTCTTAGTTTTAAATCTTTTATTAAATATAATGAATTTGCATATCCGCTAATCCAACTCATGCCTTTTTGCAGCGGGTGCACAAAACCTTTATATCCTCTTGTATAAGTATAATTGCCTCTTTCATCTCCATTTTTACCTATTAAAACAATGGGAGCATCTAAAACTACAATATTTTTATGTTCATTAATAAGTTTTGCAGACAAAGCTAAGTGCGGGAACAGATTTGAAATATTGAATTCCATATTTCCCATCACAGTATCGTCAATATTGGAAGTTTTATAAATTACCCCCGGTAAAAATGTTGTTTGTAAAAACAATTGTGCAATGTCAAATTTTGGACACTCGTAAGTTGCTACAACGATTGCATCAGCCTGATTGTTTATTTCTTTCTCTACTTGATTCCAATTCTCCCAAGAATAATCATCATTATCTGCAAGTATCCAAACATATTCTTTTGTTGCTTTATAAAAAGCTTTAACGATGTTTGCATTACCACCAATATTATATTTATTTTTTATATATTGAATATTATTATGCTGTGATTGATATTTCTGAACAACAAGAGATGTATTATCATTAGAATTATTGTCAATAATAGTTATAGAAAAGTCTTTAATCGGAGAACTTATATCTAATAGTTGTTTCAGTGTATTCTCCAACTTTGAAGCCCTATTGAATGTTATTAAAAATATTTCTAATTTGTTATTTAAACTATTGTTGTACATGGTTCGCCTCTTTGTGTTTAATTTCAAAAGTGGTTCCTAATACTGTCACACAATTTTATATTTCACACCACTCACTTTTTTATTTTTTATTGGTAAACTAATTCCTACTACTACTTAATTACTTTCCGAGAAAGATTCTCTTTAACATCACTTCTAGAAATAACCTCTTAACTTTTTAGCCATTATGTGAAGAGCAAAAAAAACAAATTTAAAAGGGTTTTAAGGGTGGTTGTTTAAAAAAAATGGGAATCTATAACATTTTTTAATAAATACAAAATTCTATTTCTATTTATGATAACATAGGTTTTAGCAAGTGTGAAAATATGCTCTTCACATAATGGCTATTCTGTTAAGATAATAAAATGTTAAGTTTCCCATTCTAAATAGAGAATTCAAGAATTATAAAATAAAGTTATTATAGCTTTCGTCGATTTGCTCCTGTTCAATACCGATGTACCTCAGCGTTATATTCGGGTTTGAATGATTAAAAATCTTTTGCAGCATGGCTATATCTTTAAATTTTTTGTAGTGATGATACCCGAATGTTTTTCTCATCGTGTGTGTTCCTATTATTTCTTGTATGCCAACAGTTTGGCAGGCTGTTTTAATAATATAATATGCCCCAAATCTATCAAGCCGGTTTTTAAAGATGGAAACAAACAAAGCCTCATCGGAGTGTTTTCCCTTTGTAAATTCTTCTATCATAGGCTTTAGCTTAGAATTAATCGGAAACTTTTTAAATTTTCTGGTTTTCTTTTCAATAATCTGAATATGGCTTTTGTTTCTGACATCTCCGACATTCAGGGCTACTATGTCTGAAATCCTTAATCCGCAATTTGTACCGATGGTGAATAATAACAAATCTCTCGGACTATGTTTTGCAAAATACTTTTCTAATTTTTTGATGCTTTCAATATTTCTGATAGGTTCTACTGTAGTCATTCTCTCGCTCCTTTCCTTGACTTACAAACTATTCCGGGTGGTTAACCCCCTAAAAAATTTTCAGTCAGACTAATGATTTCTTCAAAACTCACTATAAACGAAAACAATATTTCGTATGAGATACCGCCGTTAACTTTGACTTCCCTTGAAATATATTTGCTTTCAGATTTGTTGATTTCCATTCGGATTGAACGAGTACTTTTCAAACCCTTAGCCTGTGCGATTTCTTTAATAGGGGCGAACGAGTTAAAAGCGGTGCTTGCACCGGCTTTTTCAACGAGTGAGAAGCTAGAAGCTGCTTATATTTATATATTCATTCATGGTACACACACATTAACTCTGAAGATGAAGAATTGGAACACCACTTCCGAGCATTGTGTCGGTTTCGTATCAATTAAAAAATTTAACAGACCGGCAGAGAGTAAAAAGAGTAATTATGGTTCACATGGTTTGATTATTTCCAACCCACTAAATCCGCCACACAAGCCGATTGCCCGAAATAATCGCACCATCTGCCCTACGCAAAACACTCACTTCAATACACATATACATATAATATTAAAAGCCCAAAACCTTTATGGTTCGGGCTTTTTAAATGGAGGAGGAGGTGGGATTCGAACCCACGGTACGCTCGCACGTACGACGGTTTTCAAGACCGCTCCAATCAACCGCTCTGGCACTCCTCCGAAGTGCATTCTTCGGTTTGCTTATTTATAATAACTAAAACATAACTGATTGTAAAGAGTTTTTTATTCCCTGTTTTTATTATATAATTATTATAGAGGGGATTTATGTTTGATTATATAAAAGGTTTTTTAACTGATAAAAGGAAAACTTCTAAGGGAACTTTTATAACACTGGAGGCTTCTGGCGTTGGTTATATGTTTGAAGTCACTGAAAAAGATTTCTCTAGCGCAGCTCCCTCTGAAGAAGAAAAACAAAAGTTTTACCTGACACTTATTCACAGGGAAGATATTATGGCTCTTTACGGATTTTCCACAAAAGAAACCAGAGACATTTTTCAGATTCTTCTTTCTGTTTCCGGTGTCGGGGCAAAAATGGCTCTTGCGCTGCTTAATGAATTTGACACCTGTGATTTAATCTCATTTGTTATTGACGGCAACTATAAAGAGCTCACCCGTGCAAAAGGAGTCGGTCCTAAACTTGCACAAAAAATCATTCTTGAACTCAAAGATAAACTGATGAAAACGGAACTGCCGAGAACAGCCTCTTCGACTCTTCCGCAAACACCTGCTCTAAGTGATACCCAGTCCATTCTCCTTTCTCTCGGATATGAGGATAAAGAAATCGAAGATGCTTTAAGCAAGGTTATAAAAACAATTAATGACAGTTCAAATCCGGAAGAAATTCTAAGAAAAGCGCTCACATGTCTTTCTATGTAAAATATTGTAAATATTATGGCAAATTTTATTTTCAGGAATTTTAATATTATTGAAAAAGGTTTAATATATGAATTTAAATATTCCGAAAATTAATTTTAATATCCAAAATCCAGCCTTTAAAACAGTCCGTTCTAATTATACACAAACACCGTCATTTAAAGCGGAAGATTCAAAAGGAGATACCTTTGAGCTTTCAATAGGCTACGTAAATGACACCCACGGACAAGTTAACAATATGATGAGGATTCTGTCCGGACTTAAAGGCGATATAAAACTTTCAGGCGGAGACAATGACATTGGTGATGAAAAAAATAAGGCTATCCACCGTGCCACAGCCAAATTTTTAAACCTTGCGGATATTAAAGCATCAGCCTTTGGAAACCATGAACTTGATACTACACAAGCAGACCTTTTAGACACATTAAAATATCTTAAAACCAAAATTCTGGCAGTTAATTTCAATAAACTGGAAGATTGGGAAGACTTTGAGGACAACTTGCCGGAATACGGACGTGCAGCTCTTGATGAAGCCATCAAAGGTTCTATGGTAGTTGAAGTAAAAGGCGAAAAAATCGGACTGATAGGAACCTGTCCTTTTGATATGTTTGGCAGAACAACCCACCCTAACTACCATAAAGATTGTTATATTGATGAATTAGAGGACACCATAGAATTAATTCAAGAAGAAATTGAAAAGCTCAGAGAACAAGGCATAAACAAAATTATTCTTTTATCTCATCTCGGGCATGCCAATGACATAGCTGTTGCACAGGAAACTGAAGGTATTGATGTTATCGTAAGCGGACATACACATGAGCTTTTAAAAGACATAAAAGAAGGACAAAACCTCTTCTACTCGAAAAACGGAGATCCTGTAATAATGACCGAAGCCGGACGTGACGGCGCATATTTCGGACAGCTAAATCTTACTTTTGATAAAGACGGGGTAATTAAAAAAGCTCAAAATAACCTCGGAGAAACACGAAAATTCTACAAAAACATGATTCACCAATACATTTTTGATGAAATTTTAGGGAAACCTGAAAAAGTAGGATATATCACGCAAGCACCGCCTCCTCCAACCTCTCTTATTGAAGAAAATCCGCATGCCAACTTTGTTTGTGATGCGATGAAACATATTACTAATTCTGAAATCGCGATATGGAATAATGCCGGTATCAGAAACTTTTTCCACGAAGGCTTAATTGACTCCAGAGATATTAAAGATATTGCTCCGTTCCTTGATAGAATAAGTGTTGCGTATGTATCAGAAAAAGCTCTGGTAGACCTTTTTGAGGATGCCGTAGAAGAGACATACGAAAACGAAAAGAAAGGTTATAAACCGGGATTACTTGCCGTGTCAGGACTTAAATACGGAGTAGACACTAAAGAAGGGGAATTAACATTCCTAACATATATAGATAACGATGGAAAAGAATTTCCGATAGATATTGAAAATCCTCGTGAAGATAAAATGTACAAACTTGCTACAGACGAATTTGTTATGTCTGCAGGCGCAGATTTTCCGGTTTTAGCAGAACCGCAGGATTGTCTTAAAATTTATCCTTACGATAAAGATGTTATGACCTGTGATTACATCAAATATCTGGACAAGCCGGTTGTAATCAACCAAACAGGCAGAATTATTTTTGAATAATCTCCATAATAGCCTTAGGTAAATAATTAGGCAGGTCGGAAGCCAGAACAGAGTATTCCGTTAATTCTTCGGATGCAATTTCTCCTGCTCTTGAATGTAAATACACCCCGAGTTTTGCAGCTTCAAAAGGCTGCATTTTCTGTGCGAGAAGCCCTGCAATAACACCAGCAAGGACATCTCCTGAGCCGGCTTTAGCGAGAGCCGAATTACCATGTTGGTTTATAAAAATATTTTCGCCTTCGCAAATTATTGTTCTGTGAGTTTTTAAGACTGCAACGCACCCATATTTTTGCGAAAGTTTTTTTGCACTTTCTTCCAAATTTGCCAAAACGTCTTGCAAATTTACCCCCAAAAGCCTTGCAGCTTCAAGAGGATGCGGAGTAATTACAGTATACTTAGGGAGTTTAAGGTTCATTCCGCTTAAAATATTCAGCCCGTCAGCATCAATTACCGTCGGGACTTGAGTGCTGCTTAATTTATTAATAACTTTTTTGAATAAATCACGGGATTTTTTCTCTAACCCTAAGCCGCAGCCAATAAGCACTACCGAAAAGTCATTAATTTGTTTTAACCCTTCTTTTCTTTCAAGATAAACAGCTTCCGGAAGCATTGCGGAAACCGAGCGGATTATATTTTCCTCCGTTGCAAGCGCCGCAAACCCGCCTCCGGTTTTTAGAATACTCACAGTCGATAAATACGCAGCTCCAATATAATTTTTAGAGCCTGAAAAATTCAGAACTTTCCCGAAAGTTCCTTTATTAGAATTTTGTTCTCTATCAGGCATTTTGTATTCTGTCATAAATTTACCCCCGCCCTCCCCACCGGAGAGGGAATAAACTATAATCCTATTTGTCTTATGACTTCGTAAGAAACAATTGCAACTGAGTTAGAAAGATTAAGACTTCTCTGCCCTTCCTTCATCGGAATTGTAAGCGCAGTATCTTTTTTTACATACTCTTCCGGAAGCCCCCTTGTTTCAGGTCCAAAGACAATAAAATCCCCTTCTTTAAACTCTATATCCGTGTATTTTTTCTTAGTTTTAGTAGTCAGATAATAAAATTTACCATTAGGAAATTCGTTGAACAACTCTTCCATGGAGTTAACTTTATGCAAATCAACACTATCCCAGTAGTCTAGCCCTGCACGCTTTGTATATTTACTTGATAGTGAAAACCCGAGTTTTCCGACAAGATATAAAGAAGCTCCTGTACAAGCGCAAAGTCTTGCAATATTCCCGGTATTTTGGGGAATTTCAGGCTCATACAAAACTATATTGAGCTTAGGCATTTTCTTTATTATCTCCGTTTTTCGGTTCAAATAAATATTTTGATTCAATAACTACAGGTAAACCTCTGACCACACAGAATACAATAGCAAATACCGCAGCCCAGAAACCGACGGTACCAACGATTTCTCTATGAGGACATACAGGAACCTGCGCCGTAATAATTAACACAAAAGCAAGTACTTTAGCAACAGCATAGCTGATTCTCATAAATTTAGAACTTGTAATAAACACGCAAACAGGATTTTTCTGCATACTTGTTTTACCAAATGCAGTCATTCCCTGCTCCATAGCAGCACTTCTTATTGTATCGGTAATAAACCCTCTTGTAATTGCAATAAGCGGGAACAGAATACTTAACCATCCCATAACGGCAAATAAAATCCAGTATGTATTTTCTACGATTCTATCACCCATAATATCAAGGAGTGCCCCGAATTTTGACTCTTCGTTAAATTTTCTTGCAACATAGCCGTCCACACCGTCAAGGGCAAAAGCAATAATAGTAAGAATCAAAGCCCAGGTATAAGCAATCGCGTTACCCTGGCAGGTGTATATCAGATACACCGCAAAAAACATTACTATCACTCTGAATATTGAAATAAAATTAGCCATACTTTATCCTTTTTAACCCTTTACTTTACCCCTTTATCCCTTTACCCCTTTACCCCTTTACCCCTTTACATTTACCTCGCACAGCTCACGGGAATTACACTTTCATTCTGGAAAGTGCGAAATCTTTCTTGTTTAAATCTTCAACTTTTGAACCGAGCATAATTTTTTCGGCTTCTTCCAGAATACTTACAACTGTATAGCCGTTTTCTCCGTCTGAACGAGCTTTATGACCGGATGCACAGCAATTTAAGAAGTGCTGGCACTCTAATTTAAGCGGTTCAATTTCAAGATAATCAAGCGGATAATTCTGGGTATTTGCCGGAATAAAATTATCATAGACTTTAAGTTTATCTGTCGGAGCAGTATCATCAAATACAGCAGTTGCTTTCGTTCCTCTGACAAGAAGAGTTACGCGTTTTTGCGGAGTTATCCAGCTGTCGGAGATATGAGCGATAAGTCCGTCTTCAAACTCAACTCCGATATGAGTTATATCCATAATAGCATTCTTTTCGGAAGAGCAGCCTATAGCGGAAATAACTTTCACAGGATTTTTCCCCGTAACGTACGCAATCATTGAAACATCATGCGGTGCTAAATCCCACATAACACTTCTGTCATTCTTATGATAATTTACGTTTAATCTGTCACTTTGTGCGTAAACGAGTTCGCCCAAAGCTCCTTCTTCAATAAGCATTTTTAGCCTGTTAACAGCAGGATGGTATAAAAGAAGATGCCCTACCATTAAGATTAAACCTTTTTCTTCAGCAAGTTCGGTTAAGACTTTTGCTTCCTCGGCAACTGTTGATATAGGTTTTTCAACATAAACATTTTTACCTGCTTCAAGCATAGCTTTAACCATCTTGAAGTGGGTATGGCTCGGAGTTACAACGGCAACACCGGTAATTGAATCATCTTTAATAATATCATTAAAATCTTTTGTTACTTTTACACCCGGATACTGTTCTTTAACTGTTTTCAGAGATTCATCATCCAAATCGCAAACAATATCAAGAACATTCAGGTTATAAAAATTACGGACAATGTTTCGTCCCCACATTCCAAAACCGATTACTGCAATTTTTTGTTCTTTCATACCTTCTCTTTTCCTTCTTAATAAGGATATTATATTACAATGAAGGCTTTCAGTAAAGTAGAGTTATATTAAGATTAAATAAATTTTAAATTTAAAACTTATGTATTGCGGAGGAATAGTTAAAAAAAATTTTCCTGATATAATTTTTTTATGAATAACAGATTTGTAGAAGTTTATGCAGGTGCTTATGCCAGCGGAAAATCGGAAACAGCCTTAAACAGAGCTTTACAGTTTTCAAAAAAAGGAGAAAAAATTACCCTTGTTGATCTGGATACAGTAGAGCCGGCTTATACATTAAGACCAATTGCAGCTGAACTTCAAAAACAGAGCGTGAATGTTATAACCCAGCCTGACAGTTTCGGATTAGGCGAAGCCGCAAGCTACATTACACCTATGCAGATGAACTGTCTGTCCTCTGAGGGAAATATTATTATTGATGTCGGATACGGTGCCGGCGGGCTTGATATTCTTGATATTATAACAGGAATTGAAAAAGAAAATAATTTAAAAATCTATATTGTAATTAACACTGCAAAATTTGAAACCTCTGATAAGGAAAGTATTCTTGAATATCTGAATTTCTCTAAAGGCAGTGTTCAAAAAGAGTGGAAACATTTTTCCGGAATAATCTCCAACACGCATTTAGGAGATGAAACAACGGCAGAAGATGTTATAAACGGGTATAATAAACTTAAGAAAGCCGCAGCAGAGGCAAAGCTTCCGATAATCGCAATCGGAATAGACAAAAAACTGGAATCAGAATTTTCAAAACAATATGACGGAGTTGATATCTGGGTTTATGACAGAATGATGCCAAAAGCTCTATGGTAAGTTTTAAATCTTGAGGGCGGGTTTTGAAATCAAAACCCGCCCTCAAGTTGTTTTACCTCCCCTAATAGGTAACCTATTTTTGAATATCTTTTACAGATAATGCGATTCTGTGTTCTTTCGGTGTGAATTTTTTGATTAATACATCAACTTCAGAACCTACTTTGAACATATTGAACGGATTAACATTCTCATCAGACATTTCTGAAACAGGAAGAAGAGCTTCAACGCCAGGGAAAATGTTAATAAACGCACCAAAAGTAGTAACTTTATTTACAGTCCCTTTTACAACCTGACCTTCTTCAAACTGTCCTTCAATCTGCTGCCAAGGGTTTTCACCCATTCTCTTAAGTGATAAAGAGATTCTCTTAAGTTCGTTGTCTATTTTGATAATTTTAACTTCAATTGTATCACCTAGAGTTAAAACATCGGAAGGGTGTTTAATTCTCTGCCAAGAAATTTCAGAAATCGGAAGCAGACCGTCAATACCATTGATATCAACAAATGCACCGAAATCCGTAATTCTTACGACATTACCTGACACAACCTGATCTTCTTCAAGAGAAGAAAGAACATTATCAACAACCTGATCTCTTTGTTCAGCAACTGCTTGGCGCTGTGAAAGAATAAGTTTGTTTTTCTTAGGATCCGCTTCAAGAACTTTAACTTCAATTTTCTGATCAATAAGACCGTCAAACGGAGTACCTGTTCTTAATTGAGAAGACGGGATGAAACCTTTAAGATCAGCAACATCAACTAAAACACCGCCTTTAACAGTTGAAACGACTTTTGCAAGGATTGTATCGCCTTGAATTTTAGCATCATTTAATTGAGCCCATGCCTGAGCAAATGCAATTCTCTTAAGGGATAACTGCATAGGATCTTCATTGTTTTCTTCTTTTAATACATAGAATTCTCTTGTATCACCAATTTCAAGTTCTGTTACATCGCTTGCGAGCTCTTTATTAGATAAGTATGCTTCCATTTTAGCGCCTTTAACGCTTACGAGATATCCGTCAGATTCTTTTTTAATAACAGTACCTTCTACGATATCAGCAACGCTGTTTGATTTAGCAAAACTTTCTTCAAGTAATAATTCAAACTCATCACGAGTTTTTTCTGCTGTTGTCATATTATATTCCTCCTTTTATTTTTTCTATGACTTTATCAATAATTACCTGCGGAGTCGAAGCCCCTGCGGTAATTCCTATATTGTTTACGTTTTTAAATAAATCTTTGTATTCTTCAAGTTCGGTATCATTTTCTATATGAATTGTTTTGGTGCAATCTTTTAAAATTTCAGCAAGATGAGTTGTATTTGCACTCTTTTTAGAGCCGACAACCACCATCAAATCACTTTCTTTAGCTAGTTCTTTAGCCTCTTTTTGTCTCATTGAAGTAGACTGGCAGATTGTATTATAAATCAAGACTTCTTTAGCTATGGTATTGAGATAATTTACAATAAGATTAAGCGAAGATACCATCTGAGTTGTCTGAACCACTACACCGACCTTTCGGTGTGACTTTATTGCAGTTTCATATTCGTTTAGTTCCTCTATTGTGGTTGCAACAACAACATTTTTTGAATATAAATCCGCATTTGCTTTAATTGCCATAACTTCCGGGTGATTAGGTTTGCCTACAATAACTACAAAATAATCATTTTGAGCAAGCTCAATTGCTCTTTGCTGAACCTTTTTAACGTCAGGACAGGTTAAATCCACCACTTCAAATCCGGCATTTTTAATTCTTTCAAAAACCTCCGGTGATTCTCCGTGGCTTCTTACTATACAAATTCCGTTTCCTTTTTCCGGAATTTCATAAATTGTTTTAATGCCAAGATTTTCAAGCTCATGAATAACATCAGTATTATGAATAAGCTCACCCAAAATATAGATATTCTTATCCGGATTTTCATCTTTTAATTTTTTAGCAGTTTCTACGGCTCTTTTAACTCCGTAACAAAACCCTGCAAATTTGGCTAGTTTAATATTTGGATTATTCAAAAATTCTAAATCACTTTCTTAAGTGGACTAGAGGATTTCCCTCCGTAAGAATATTAAATAGGAAACACGAAAAAAAGTAAAGAAAAATCTATTTCATTAAAAATTTATAAGCCGGAATCTGCAATGCATCAGCAATCATAATTAATCTTTTAAGACTTGGCACCCGCTTGCCGCGTTCAATTTCCGACAAATAATCGGACGATATACCTGTGAGCTCACTCAATTTATCCTGAGTAAGATTCTTTGCCGTACGATACTTTTTAATATTAAATTTCACCAGTTCAATCGTGCTATTTGCCATAGTTAGATTTTAATGGTATAATTCCTGTTATGTAACAGGCAAATAGCACGACAATTTACTAATATAAAAGCTCTCAAAATTTATAATAGCGCATTAAAAAAGCAAATTGTAAGGGTAAGTTTTCCTATATTTCTTACCCTTTTTTTTGCTTTATAAGCTTAATCAAAATTCCGTATTTCTCAAAAATGCCTTACTTCAGGATTTAAAAGCATAGCTGCGATTTTATCCGCGCCCTCAAATCCTCTGTCTCTAAGTTTTTGTGCGGCACGTTCTTTATTATAAGCTACAAAACGGTGTTCAAATGCATATCTGCCGTGTTCAATATCCATAATAAGATAACAGGATTTTGGATCAGGGGTAAACGGTCTGCCTACACTGCCGGCATTTACGACAGTTTTTTTGTTCCTTGTCTGAAAACCGCAAGGAATATGAGTATGACCGCAAAGAACGACATCTGCATCCACGTTCGCAAGCATCTTTTCTACTTCTTCTATCGGAGTATCCGGAAGGATATCTTCATTATTTTTTCTTGGAGATCCATGTACAAGAAGAATTTTCACGCCTTCTTCATCTACTTCAAGCTGAATAGGTAAACTCTGTAAAAAGCTTCTTTGAATGTAGTTTATACCAAAAAAATCATGTTTCAATGCTTCAGCCATGACCGGAGATTTTTTCTTTAAATATTCGTATTCATCATCAGTGTAATTTGCCAACATGGCATCAGTGTTCCCTTGAATCATCTTATATTCCGAATCAAACTGATGCTTTGCAAAATAATCTATAACCGCATACGGCTCAGGTCCTGCCATTGCGTAATCTCCGAGCACAAAAATTTTCTCGCAGTTTTTGGATTGAATATCCTTCATTACAGCTTCAAGAGCATCCATATTACCGTGAATATCAGAAATTACCGCAATTTTCATATTTTTCTCCTTAATAAACTTTTTAGTAGTACAATAATTTTATGATAAACAGAAGAAAATCTAAACAAATTTCTATAGGTAATGTAAAAATTGGCGGAGATGCTCCAATCAGCGTTCAATCCATGTGTAACACAGACACAAGAGATGTTGAAGCTACTCTAAACCAAATTAATGAACTGGCTTCAGCCGGATGTGAAATAGTAAGACTGGCAGTCCTTAATAAGGATGCGGCTTCTGCAATAAAAGATATTGTAAAAAAATCTCAAGTTCCGTTAGTTGCAGATATTCATTTTGACTACAGACTTGCAATACAGTGTATAGAAAACGGTATACATGCGCTGAGAATTAATCCGGGTAATATCGGCAAAAAAGAGCATACTCAAAAAGTAGTCGAAGAGGCTAAAGCTCATAATATTCCGATAAGGATAGGTATTAATGCCGGCTCTCTTGAAAAAGAATTTGCATCCCTTGATATTCCGCTTGAAGATAAAATGATTAAAAGTGCAATGCGGCATATTGAGATTCTTGAAGATTTAAACTTCTATGATATTAAACTGTCTTTAAAGTCTTCTGATGTACCGACTACGATTGAAGCATACAGAAAAATTTCAACAATGATAGATTATCCGCTCCATTTAGGCGTAACCGAAGCCGGAACCCTAAAATCCGGCTTGATTAAATCATCTGTTGGTTTAGGAACTCTTTTAAGCGAAGGAATAGGAGATACAATAAGAGTTTCTCTTACGGAGAATCCGGTTGAAGAAGTAGAAGCTGGGTTTGGTATATTAAAAGCACTAAACCTCAGAAAAAAAGGAATCAACTTTATCTCTTGTCCAACCTGCGGAAGAACCCAAATTGATTTAATAGGACTTGCTAAAAAGGTGGAAGCAAAATTCAAGAACCTGAATTTACCTATAACCATAGCCGTCATGGGCTGCCCTGTTAACGGTCCGGGAGAAGCTAAGCATGCTGATTTCGGAATTGCAGGAGCTATTGGAGAAGGTTATATTTTTAAAAAAGGTGAAATCATTGCAAGAGTTCCAGAGACGGACTTGATTAATTATTTAGAAAAGATTATAATGGAATCATATAGTAAAGTTAATTAAGTTAAATAAGAATGGGTGCTATGAGAAGAAATTTATTATTTAGTTTGGCAATCGTTGCCTTTTTATCTGGTTCAGCTATAGCTGCAGTTACTCCTGAACAAACAACTGATCCGGAACTCTTAATAAACAGCGGTTATTCACAACTAACAGCTGAAGACGTTTTTATTTTGAAAAACAGGATGAATGGTAAGCCTATAGAACCTTTGTATGAAAAAAATCAAAACAAGTTTGTAAAACTTTGCAGAAAGTTTTATGCGTACATTGATCCTGCTGTTGATGAGTATGACAGAATCCACCATGATGTAGATCCAAATCCATCAATAACAGATCTTTAATAAATTTAAACAAGGGCGCCGGCTGATAGCCGGCGCCCTTGTTGTATAAAAACTTTTTATTTTATATAATACTGTTATGGCAATGAAAAGATTTAGATTTTTAACTTCCGGGGAGAGTCATGGCAAATGTTTAAATGCCATTATAGAAGGAGTTCCTGCCGGAATAAGAATTAAAGCTGATATTATAAATGAAGATCTTGCGCGCCGTCAGGTCGGTTACGGAAGAGGCGGCAGAATGCAGATTGAAAAAGATACCGTTGAAATTAAATCAGGAATCCGCTTCGGGAAAACGACCGGAGCACCTATTTGTCTGGAAATAAAAAACAATGACTATATAAACTGGCAGGATGTCATGTCTGTTGAAGGTTATGAATACCCAACGGAAGATATGCTCAGAAAAATTGAAGAAAAATCTTTTACTAAAGTCCGTCCTGGACACGCAGATTATGCCGGCTCAGTTAAGTATAATCTTTCAGATTTAAGAGATGTTCTGGAGCGCTCCAGCGCAAGAAAAACCGCTATAGAAGTTGCCGTCGGCTCAATTGCAAAACAGATATTAAAAGCTTTCGGCATTATGGGATTTTCCCATGTTGTTCAAATAGGAAGAGTAAAACTGGATTTTTATCCTAAAACTTATACCCTCATTAAGGAAAAAGCAGAAAAATCCGATGTCAGATGCGCTGATGACTTAACAGCAGACAGAATGCGAAACGCTATTGATGAAGCAGCTCAGGCTGGAGATACTTTGGGCGGAAAGTTTGAAGTAATATTTGGCAACTTACCTGTAGGACTTGGTTCTTACGTGCACTGGGATATGACCCTTGACGGCAGGCTGGCGCAGGCTGTAATGAGTATTCCCGGAGTTAAGGCCGTTGAAATCGGTGCAGGAGTTGAGGCTGCATCTTTACCCGGCTCAAGAATGCATGATGAAATCTTTGTAAAAAATAAAGAAATTTACCGCAAAACCAATAACGCAGGCGGCATTGAAGGCGGTATGACAAACGGAGAAACCCTTATAGTTAAAGGAACTATGAAGCCGATCCCTACAATGAGAAAATCTCTTGCAACTGTTGATTTAAAAGACATGCAGCCTGCAAGTGCTCATTTTGAACGCTCGGATGTTTGTGCGGTTCCTGCGTGTTCCGTTGTTGCGGAAGCAAGAGTGGCAATAATTCTTGTTGATGAACTCCTCGCTAAACTTGGCGGAGATAATTATGTGGAGATGAAAGCACATTATGAATCCTAATATCGTTCTTGTAGGAATGCCTGCCAGTGGAAAAACAACCATAGGCGAATTGCTTTCACAAAAACTGCCCGAGTATACCTTAATCGATACGGATGCTGTTATTGAAAAAACTTCCGGCTTAAAAATTTATGAAATTTTTGCAAAATATTCGGAAGATTATTTCAGAAAACTTGAATACGATACAATAAAACTTGTTTGCAACGGAAAAAATAAGATTATATCTATCGGCGGCGGAGCATTTGAGAATCCTGACAACAGAAGTACACTTCTGAATTTTGGATGTGTTTTTTATTTGAAATCTGACCTTGATGTATTATATTATAGAATATCACAAGATTCCACACGCCCGCTCCTGCAGACGGATAATCCGCGGAAGGTACTGGATAATCTTCTTAAAAAACGTGAAGAAAACTATCAAAAGGCTCATTTTATTGTAGATACAAGTTGTTTGAGCGAAGAAGATACGGTAAAATTTATTTTAGGAAGTATTAATGAGACAAATACTCAAAGTCCAACTAAATAAAGAATACAATATTACTATTTCAGACGAAAAATTTTCCGTCCTGAAAGAATTAATAGATTCCGAAACAAAAGGTCAGAAAAGACTTTTTGTTGTATCAAAAAAGGTTTATAAACTTTATGCCGAAGAATTAGAACTTGAAAATGAAAATGTTCTAATTCTAAATGACGGTGAAAAAGAAAAAAACTTTAAAAATTATATTAAAATTATTGAAAAAGCGGAAAATATAGGTCTTACAAGAAAAGATGCTCTTATTGCTCTCGGCGGAGGTGTAGTAGGTGATATTACCGGCTTTGCTGCATCAACGTATATGAGAGGAATTGATTACATCCAGATTCCTACAACTTTGCTTTCAATGGTAGACTCTTCCGTGGGAGGAAAAACCGCCATTGATTTAAGAAATGCAAAAAATCTAATAGGAACTTTTTACCAGCCAAAAGCCGTTTTTATTAATATAAATTTCCTCAATACTCTGGATAAAAACCAATTCCAGTCAGGGTTGGGTGAAATTTTAAAATATGCCTTTATTGAAGACAACTGTCAGTATAAGCATTCTTTATTTTTATTTGAATACCTTACACTCGGCTGTGAAAAAGTTTTTGATAAAGAACCTTTAACGATTATGAGGGTTATTGAATACTGTCTGAATTTGAAAATTTCTGTAGTAACTCAAGATGAAAAAGAAGCCGGGTTAAGAAAGATTCTGAATCTCGGGCATACTTTGGCACACGCACTTGAAACCATTTCAAAATACAAAAAATATACCCACGGAGAAGCCGTTGTTCAGGGAATTTTCTTTGTGCTCAAATGGGCATATAATCAGGAAATGATATCATACTCATATTTCCGGCTCTCGCACGAACTCTTAACCAAATACGGATTTAAAGAAGAAAGTTTTAAATACACGCCTGAAGATTTAATCTCTATTATGAGACGGGATAAAAAAGCTGCTGACGGAAAAATTACGTTTATTGTTCCTTGCGATAAAAAGCGGGTAAAAGAAGTTAAACTGACAGAAGATGACGTATTTAAGATGTTTTAAATCTTCTCTCCCTGCTTAATCTCAAGTTCTATATAATTTTTTGTAAACGGGCGGTCGGGAGTATTGTATAAATCAATATTGGTCATCTTTAGAACCTTATTGTTACCGCAAAGTACCGAAATTGTTCTGGTTTTGGAATCAACTTCCGTAACAGTTCCGCCCTCTGTATAAGAGGTAGTGTTTTCTTCAATAAATGTGCTACCCGCCTTTGGGGCAAGAGGGATCGTTTTATGAAAGAAATAAGCTCTGTCCCACGGATGAATCGCTCTTATTATGGCATCATTTTCCTCGGCAGATTTGCTGAAATCCAGTTCAAGCCCCTCCGGCTGGGAATAATAACTTGCCCTGTCCTCTCTCTGCTGAAGCGGTATAATAATATCCTCACTCAAGGCTTTCAGAAGCTCGCAGCATACCCCCCTTGCTGTCAGAACTATTCTCTTTTTCAAGCTTTCTCCTGTATCGGACGAATAAATTTTCACTTCTTCCTGAGCTAAGATTGCCCCCGTATCATATCCGCTGTCAATAAGGTGGAATGTAACTCCCGTAACTTGTTCCTGATTCTTTATGACCCAGAAATAAGGATTCGGACCTCTGTATTTTGGAAGCAGAGATGGATGCGCATTTATTGCCGCAATTTTCGGCATATCATAAATCTCTTTTTTTATCTTCTCGCCCCAGGAACCTACAAGAATTATATCCGGATTAAGCCGGAGCATCTCTTTTTTAAACTCTTCGCTGTTTACACCTTTATACGTATACAGCTCCGGAAGGTTATAACTCTTAATATAGCTGTATTCCAGAGAAGGACATATTACGTCTTTTACCTTTCTGACAAAAGGTTTATACTTGACAGTTTCGCCCCTTAATACACCGGCAATTTTACACTCGGCATCCAATGCCGCCGCAATCAGGTTTGTGAACATTTCCCCGTAGCCTATAATTACGACTTTAAGCATTCTTCCGTATCCTTTGCTATTTGTGATTTTAACTCTTCAAGAGAATCGAACTTCATTTCATCACGTATTTTTCTTAAAACTTGTATTTTTAATCTCTCGCCGTAAATATCACGGTTAAATCCCGGAATATGGACTTCCAGCAACTCCGATTTTCCGTCCACGGTCGGTTTTACACCCCAGTTCAGAACGCCTCTTCCGTATGGAGTCTCTGCAACATACACCCCGTAAGGGAATCTAACACAATTTGACGGATAAACCATATTAGCCGTAGGGAATCCCAGCTTTCTGCCAAGCTCTTTTCCGTGTACGACTTCCGATTTAATAGTATAAGGCTCTGTCAGCATATTATTAACTTTATCAAGGAACCCCGCTTTAATATATTTTTTTATCAAAGTAGATGAAACAATTTCGTCATCTATAGAACATGCCGGAGCGCAAAAATACTTATATCCGTATTCATCCTGTTTTTTCTCCAAAAATTCCGCGTTTCCGGCTCTGTTGTGACCGAAAGTATGATTAAATCCTGTAGAAATTGAGAGCGGTCTATAATCTTCCAGCAGTTTTTCAAGGTAATTTTCTGCTGATATATTTACAAGAGCAGAAAAATCCTTTTCTACAATAGAATTTACCCCTAGCCCGCGTATAATCTCATACGAAAGTTCTCTGGGATAAATATATTCACCGCAGCCTTTAAAATACTCAGCCGGAGAGTTTTTAAAAGTTATCAAAACCGCTTGAGAATTGTTTTCTTTTGCATAATTAACGGCAGAATCAATAACAGCTTTATGCCCTTTATGAACACCGTCAAAAAAGCCAAGTATTAAACAAACTCTCTCCATAATAAAAACTATGCTAAAACGTTAAGCTTTTCACCGACAACTTTCTGCTCGCAGAAGTGTTTCCACTGGTTAATAGAATCAAACACCACCTGAGTGTTATCTTTTAAAGATGCTTTCTTGAAAGAGGCATTTGAAAAATTAAATGCAGTATCGCTAACGTTATCCGAACCTTTAGTGTTTAAATTAACTGCTTGAACTCTGTTAGCAGATATTGCAGAAACTAGCATAGTCACCCCTTTCTTGTGAAAATTTTATCACATTCAAATTTTTTTTGCAATAAGTTTGTTGGGGAATTTTGAATTTTTTTAGATTTTATTTTTTATTCCAATAAGGGTAAAAGAGGCTGACGGTTTAATTTTGTAATTCTCCGCTTCGTTATAAAAAGATACATTTCCCGAACAGACAGGAAATTTAAATTCTTCACATGCCTTATTCATATCGTCAATTGTTTTTTTAAACTGAAGCATCACGGGTGCATGTTCAGGATTAGGGAAATTAAGGCAATTTGTAATCCCCATCGGAATATAACCCCTTTGGCTTATATAGTTTACTCCATCACGTAAAGTTTCATACGTACCTCCATTTATGGCAGATAATGTATAAATACAAATCGAAGTATTTTCCTCTCTTATCAATAACTCGTTGTAAGCTGGATTTTCATACGGTTCAAGCATTGTTCTTGCGCCGACTGTTGAATCGTACTGCTCAAAGATATCTTTGGAATTTATATCTTTAATTTTTTCTCCCGTAAAATCACTCAAATCACCTGAAAAATCCAGTTTTACTTCCGGAGGAGTCACAAGAATTTCTGTCGGGATTGACCCGATAAGTTTTCCCTGATAAAAGACTTCATAAACTTTTTGCGGAATTACCTCCCCGATCAGAGAATACTCTATTCTGTATTTATCAAGGATTTTTGCCGCCTCCGTAATATTATCTTCATCAATTACAAAAAGCATTCTTTCCTGAGTTTCCGAGAGCATAATCTCTTCAGGAGTTATTGAAGAATCCGCAGTATGCACTCTTTCAAGCTCCAGCTTCACACCGAGTCCGCTTTTAAACGCGGCTTCGCTTGTGGATGAAAGAATTCCCGCTGCCCCGCAATCCTGAGCACATAACACAAGTTTCCTTCTAAAAATCTCAAGCGTGGCTTCAATAAGCTTCTTTTTCATAAAAGGATTCGCAATCTGGATAGATAGTTTATCTTCTTTCCGGTTTTTCAATGTCTTAGAAGCAAAAGCCGCTCCGCCGAGTCCGTCTTTCATTGTCGCAGAACCCGCAAGAAGAAGTTTCTGACCTGGTTTTGCGCATGAAGATGTTACTATATCGTCGTACTTTGCTAATCCTATTGCCGTAACATTAACCAAAGGGTTAAATGTATAGGATTTATCATAAAGAACTTCCGTAGAAACTGTAGGCACTCCAATACAGTTTCCGTAAAAAGAAATCCCTTCGACTACTCCATTTTTAACCCTTTCATTATCTCCGAATTTTAAAGAATTGCATAAAGCAATCGGCTCGGCATTCATCGCAAGAACATCCCTTATAATTCCTCCGATTCCTGTTGCAGCACCGTTAAAGGGTTCAACTGCACAAGGATGGTTATGGGATTCCATCTTAAACAGTATGGCATGCTTTCCTATTCTGAACCCTCCGGCATTTTCTTTATAATAAATTGCCCCTTTTCTATAAAGTTTTGAAAGAAGCTTTTTTGAATGAAGGTATCCGCAGTGTTCCGAGTATGTAGCGCTAAAAAGAGATTTTTCAAACTCATTAAGCTTTCTGTTTAAAGATTTTTCTACATAATCTATCATAATACAGCTTTAATCCCCAAAAAGATAAGAATCAATCCGGCCATTATTTCAAGCCGCTTTGTCGGCAAGTTCTTTAATTTACCCCCGAGCCAGAAACCCAGATGAGAGTTTATAAAAGTAATAAAAGCTATTAAAACAGCCGGTTTTAGTATTTTGTTTCCAAACAGAGAAAGAGAAATTCCTGCAGAAAAAGCGTCAATACTTGTTGCAACACCAGCTAAAAACAAACACCCGACCCCGAGACACATTTGCGAAGGCTCCTGCTTTTTGTCAAAAGCTTCCTTAATAAACTTAAGTCCCAGAAAACAAAATATAACCAGAATCAATACTTCCGCATACGGCATAATATAATTTTTAACCAGAGAGGTCAAAAAATATCCTATAACTGGCATAATACCTTGAAAAATTCCGGTAAATGACGCCAGCAGCATTGAATTTTTCTTTCTCATATGACGAAAAACCAGCCCGTATGAGAATGACAAAACACAGGCATCTACCGATAAGGCTAAAGCTAAAAGAAATATCTCTAAATACGACATTTTATCCTCTAGAATACATCAGTTTTAATAGGGTTTTTAAACTTGGTAATATTGCTCTGGAACAGAAGTTTAACCGTACCGACAGGGCCGTTTCTGTGTTTTGCAATAATAATTTCTGCCTCTCCCTTGTTAGCTGCTTTTTCGGACATTTCTTCATCATCATTGTTATTTTTGTAATACTCATCACGGTAAATAAATACTACAATATCGGCATCTTGTTCGATAGAACCCGATTCTCTCAAATCTGAAAGCATAGGACGCTTGTCTGTTCTGCCTTCTACGGCGCGTGAAAGCTGAGAAAGAGCTATAATCGGCACATTTAACTCTTTAGCAAGTATTTTCAAACCTCTTGAGATACTTGAAATTTGCTGCATACGATCTTCTCTTCCAGTCCCTTCAATCAGCTGAAGATAATCGATTACGATTAAGCCGAGCTTCTTTTCCGCCATAGCAAGCCGTCTGCATTTTGCTCTGAGATCTGTTATTGTTACACCTGCTGTATCATCAATATAGATAGGCGCCTGCGAAAATTTATCCATCGCAACTGCTAGCTTTTCCCAGTCTTTTGACTGCATATTGCCTGTTTTTAATCTCTGGGTATCAACTTCGGCTTCAGAACATAACAACCTTTGAACAAGCTGTTCTTTTGACATTTCAAGAGAAAATATAGCAACAGGAACATTTGCTTTTAAGGCCACATTTTGCGCAATATTCAGCGCAAAGGAGGTTTTTCCCATGGCAGGACGTGCCGCAAGGATGATTAAGTCTGATTTTTGAAGCCCGTTTGTTATGGTATCCAAATCATAAAACGCAGTCGGAACACCTGTTAATGTATCTTTATTATTATATCGTTCTTCAATCTTAGCGTAAGTATCATAAACAAGATCCTTAATCGGGCTCAGAGCTTTAGATGCTTTTTGGGAAGCTATATCAAATATAAGTTTTTCTGCAACTTCAAGCGATTCTTCAATTGGATTAAGGTCATAGCCTGTATTTACGATTTCTGAACCGGCATCTATTAAAGCTCGTTTTATGGCTTTTTCCTGAACAATTTTTGCATAATACTCAACATTGGTTGTGGTAATTGTTTTATAGCTCAAATCGTTAATAAACGCACGGCCGCCAATAAGTTCAAGTTTTTGATTAACGTTTAAGACATCAGATACAGAGACAATATCAATCTTGTCTTCACCGTTGTAGAGCTGAAGCATAGCTTCGTAGACATACCTGTGAGCCGGTTTGTAAAAAGACTCCGGCTTTAAGTGTTCTACAACTCTGTTCATGCAAGCGGGGCTGACGAGAATTGCACCGAGAATTGCTTCTTCCGCATCAATATTCTGCGGCATAAGCTGTGATAGCTCTTCTTGTTTATTAGATTTTCTCTGTCTGCTTGCGTAAGCTGCCGGCATAAAATCACCCCTTTTCCATGTTATATAATTTTGACAGCAAAATGTATTTGTGACAAGAGGTTGTTAATAAAAATTAAGAGACAATGTTATTTCCTTTGCACTGCCTGGCTTTGTGAGGGCTTTGCCCGAACAAACAAGGGCACAAAAAAAGACCTACATCTCTGTAAGTCTTTTCTTAAATTTGCCCTTGGCCAGACTTAAGACAGTACAAGCTCGGTGTGAAGGACGAATTTGGCAGCGGGGGTAAATAGACCGCCGCCAAACTGAGTCCGAAACACTACGTCAGCGGCGTTTAAAATCTTTGATTTTCCAGCCGCTGTCTGGCTTTGTGAGGGCTTTGCCCGAACAAACAAGGGCACAAAAAAAGACCTACATCTCTGTAAGTCTTTTCTTAAATTTGCCCTTGGCCAGACTTGAACTGGCACCGAGGGTGAACCCCGATTGGATTTTAAGTCTTAATTAATGCATTTTATATAACTAAAAAACCTTGATTTATTGGGATTTTTGACATCTTGAATAAAATACTAATTGTGTGAAAAAGTATAAAAATTACACACAGATTACACACAGATTTTTCATACTTTCCTAATACTATCTCCTCCAAGCCGGAGGGGGATTTTTTTGTGTAATTTTTTTAACAAAACAAAACCCCCGCCCCGTAGCAGTGTAAGGTCTACTACGAAGCGAGGGCTGATAGTGTGTTATTAAGAGAGAGTATGAAAAGAGATTTAATACTTTAATACTTGCTTTCTGTTATGTCCTTTGTTGAAAGAGATGTGAGTCCATTGGTTGTATTCATTGATTAGCTGATCAAATTCTATACCGGAATTCTTCACAAACTCAACGACCTGCGCCGGAGTCATTCCATTGACTACAAAGTCACAAGCTTGACCGTAAAGGTGCTGGGAGGGATCCACCCCTCCCACAAGTTCATTGACTTTCTTTGATCGGAATCCGGAGGTTATAATCATCGGTTTACCGAGTTTATCTCTTAAAGGCTGCAAAACGTAGAATATAAGCTCAAGGAGGTTATCCAGTGAGTTAATATCCGGGGTGTTGTTTATTCCCTGTTTTTCTGCCGTGTCTGATTTAACAAGTTCTGATATTGTGAAATTAAGCATAGTTTACCCCCTTTTTCAACATGCGGACTAGTGGTACGTAAGCTTTCAAGTTTTCATTTACCCCTTTTGTATACAATTTCTTCCACGTTCAAAAGTCGTTGTTCAAGATTCTGGATTGCTGCATCTGTCTGCCTTATGTGAGTATCAAGTTTTTCAGCGATGTTATCCATTTTGGCGAAATGCGAACCTAAGAAAATAAGACATCCGGCAAAGGTGAATACCGCACCAATAGCCCAGCGTTTAATCTCCAGCAGGACGTTGAACATCAAGTTAACCTTAGCCGTCACCGATAAATCATCCGGATGGTCAGGGTCGCCGAAAAGAAACTTATTAATCCTGTCAAGCTGTCCTTTAAGCAGCATATGATGTTCAAAGCATTCTTTTGCTTGTACCGGTCTTTCTTCTGTCATACCCAAACCCTCGTCCAGAGATTCTTAACCCACTGCCAGATATCCACCGCAAGAAACATTATTACCGCAGTAACCGGACATACACCCTCTTTTAACAGAGCGTGGAAAAATATTGTACTCGCTGTTTTTCTGTCATAGCGTACGATGTCTGGATTCTCAAGTAAATAATCGTGAATAATGGAAGCCGGTACGTATTCAGGTGTATGCGGACATCCCAGCAAGAAACGGAGCCCTTTAGGAATCGAGCACCCGTCAGACGTAAACCCCTTAGGAATCATAAACGGGCGGGATTTCACCCCTTGCTTAAACGACACAACAACACCCTGTCTGATTCTGAAAGGCTTTTTCCTGTCCTTGTAGTTGTATTCTATTTCGTGGTCAAAGTTGTATCCGAGTTCCATTTAATTATTCTCCAGAAATTCTTTAAGAGCTTTAGCAAAACGTTTTTCAAGCTTTTCATCATCAGGTTTAAAGGTCGGATACATCATAATTATTAATCTTTCCGCCGCGTCAATTGCTTTACGGTAGCGCTTGTTTGTTTTGATTACTTCCGACTCCGACTGTCTTTCTCTTGATTCTTCGGCATAGCGGAAGCCGCTATTAACAGCTTCCGCAAGCTTTTCAATTGCCGCTGCAACATCAAACGGCATTATTCAGTTACCCCGTCGATTTTGTCTGCTGATTCTAACAAGAATTCTTTTACTTTGTCTAAGATAGGCAATGTCATTATTAACCAGGCATTACCGCATTTGTTAATTGCCTTGTTAGCAAAGCTGAAAACATGTTCAATTGCTTCTATGGTCACATCCTCTGCAAGCTCTAAGCCTTCTGTTTTCAAATCTTCTAAGATTTCATCTTTTTTTGTTTCATCCATTCTGTAATCCTCCTATTGTTTTTAGTACTGCTTTTATATACTCATTCCCGTTAAAATCTGGCAGAATCACGTCTGCAAACTGTTTTAAGTATCTTGCAAGCCCCTTTGCCGTCACAAAGTCCGTAAGCGGTTTATCCCCCCGAAGGTTATTGAACTCTTTTGTGGCAATCATAAGGTTTTCTGCGCGGGTTCTTCCTCCCTTGCTGTGCGGGATTATGTGGTCTACCGTTGCATTATCTGCGGTGAGTTTCCTCTCCGAAGCGTCTACTTTTACAGAGGGAAGCTTCCCTTTTTTGAATGCGCTTTTAACATTCCATTTGTAGCCAAAGTTAAGATTCAGTGTCGGTTGTATCCGCATTTTCTACCTCGTCTGTTTCCTCAATCGGCGGCTCCGGTTCAACAACCTCCTCCACCAGCTCAACATCAATCGTTTTATCCTCTGTGAGTATGCCGCCACCTAAGTGAGTTAAATAGCCTTTTTTAGCTACCGAGTAATTCACCGTATCTCCGTAAGGCACTGTAACGCTTTCCTGCGCCTTTCCGTTGATTAAAACAACGGCATCCGCAGGGGTCGGGTTAATCGTTAAGGTTACTGTGGTCAAGTACCTGTAATCGTTGGTATCAAAGAATCTGTTTAGCTGTTCCGTGGTTAACCCCAAGATTGTTCCCACTGCATCTATGTATGGATTTCCTCTGTAGAAGTTATTTGCTTTGAGTTCAATCTTTAAAGCTTTGATATCCAATCCCGCAGGCTGTGTTGATTCAAGAGTCGCTACAATGTCTTCAAAGTCTATTCCTTTAGCCTTGTAGATAGCTCGCTCAACGTCTGCTGCTGTCAGATTAAGCATTGCAATCCGCTCCGCTTCCTTCTGTGCTTGCTCCTGTTGGTATTCTTCCGTATCCGCAAACTGAAAATCAATGATAGGTCTTTCAGTCTCTTTTATTTCCAAACCCTGATATTGAGGCATAAAAAGTAACGTGTCTTGTAACTTCTGTTTATCCTCGTCAAACAAAACTATTTGATTTTCTTTTTCTATATAAAACATTATATTACCTCCTCTCCCTGTGCATAGACGAAAATAAACCGTATTAAAGTTGCGGCACTATAGGTTAGGGTAAATTTTTGCCCCTTTCTAACAGGAAAACTTATTGCCATATTAGGTCTGCCTCCATTTGTATTACTGTGCCAACTTACGTATTTATCATCTGCAACATATGAACCACCTGAAAGAAAAGCTCTTGTACTTGTGGCAGACATAAGAACATTAACCCATCCAGCACCAGGAGCAGTATATTCTGTTTGACTTTCTCCTAAACTTAGGTTTATACAGTTATTTGACGGCATACCCAAACCGGCTAATAAAGAATTATCTGAATCTGTTCTTTGATAACAATTACTTATCTGTTCCGCAATCCTTCCTGCATTAATAAGGTTTGCGTTCTGAACCGTTTCGCCTACGTAAAAATAGAGTGAGCCGTTACCTTTTGCGTATACAAAACGGGAGGCTACTATATCCCCAGCAGCATTGTAATAAACAATAACTTGTTGCCCTCTTAACAAAAAAAGATCACTTGCAGCAACCATTGTATTTGGAGCATTATTATCTACAAAAAGCATATTTTTCTCAGTTAAATCTACTCCTGTAGCATTTAGTTGTATATATTGGTTATTTGCTGTGGAATATCTTCCTAAATTTAACCATCCATTTGCCGGTGCAGTGTAAATAGACTCATTTGCTGGGAATGATATATTGTCATATTTGTCACCAGGTAGATTTTCACTCCCGTCCAGCAACGGCAGCCTGAATGTTTCTTCTGTAGTATTGATTACAAAGTCGTAGTCAGTTATATCCTCATCAGTCAGCTGGATATAAAGTTCCAGAATTCTTGTTGGGTACTCAGTTGTTGGCGGGCGATTTTCTACATCTCCATCTATAAGCTTGAATCGCAGCCTGTTCACCTGCACAGGGGTAAATGTCGCACCTGTAATATATTTTGAAGAACCATCTGCCCCCGTACCGTTACCCAGTAGTGTTTCTGTTCCTTCTTCGTCCACTGAAAATACAGCAAGGTTACAGCTTCTTGCAATATTTGAAATCCACTGTCCATAAGCAGTGAATCCATTAACTATTACAGGTTGAGAATAAGTTACTTCAATATAATCTGTAGCAGTACCACATGAAGCATATGTTTCCATATTATTATCAAATGCATTATTAACATTACTCCAACCGGATGTAGCGGTTATAGCAGGGGTAATAGATTCTCCGATAGATTTGACAGACAAACCTCTTTTTACATAACTTCCGCCGGACGGTAAGGTAATACTCATACCTGCTTCAATCTCTGGATTATTCTCAATTACTAAAGCCTCATAAGCTGAAGTATATACACTCTTAGGATATATCCTTCCTCCTCTTGCCCAACTAATATTATACAAAGGTGCTTCTGTGTACTTAGAATCAAATAAAGTATATGGATTATTCAATTCAATTTCATTTGTAATATTTACCTCTGTCTCCTGACCTGTTGCTATCTGGATAAAGTATGTTCCTGCAATTTTATAAGGAGCCGGGATGTTTGCTTCAAGTCCTGATTTTTCAGGGTCGGTTGTTAAACCTACCGTAGCATTATTAACTAATAAAGTAGTTTGTGAGGTAACAGTACCAACATTTGAACCATAAGCATTTCTAGTACAAATTGTTTCATTATATTCAACCAAAGATGCGTTGCTTGTTCCATCAGTCAACCCTATAGCAATTCCATTACCCACAACCGGAGCAGTAGCAGCTATATTCCCTATAAAATACTTAGGATAATTCGGAATCCTTAAAGTTGCTGCCTCTGAATCCGTACCGGCTGTGTAAACAAACTTACCGCACATTCCGTTTGCAGTATTTTCTGACTGCCATCCAGATTCTGTGGTTGCCATATCAGGGTTCTGGGCAACAGAAGTTGTGAACCAATTAAAAAATCCTTGAGTATTTGAATTTTGGGTAACTACAGAACCATTTAATACCCTGCGTAACCCTTTAGATTCATCTATTGTTCCCTGCGTGAAAGCAACGTCGCCTACTTCAAGACCGGAGCCGCCGGAATTTTCCTTAATAACCTCTTTCCCTGCTTCGGTAATGTTGGAGAGGTCAGTATCAAGTTTACCCCCTATCATCGCACTAAGAGAACCTTCAATGTTATCTAACAAGTTTATTAAATCTGTTTGATTTTCAATGTTGCCAGTTATACTTCCCCATTCATTATTTCCCGTATCCCCTTTATCTCCCTTTTCGCCCTTAAGATTAGAAAAAGCAAAATCTATCGTGCGCTCTGTTGGTATCCCACCTAATGTCGCGATAACAGAAGGGGTTCCGACCGTATTATCAACCGTAGCTGTAACAGAAATGATATCGGCATCTTTTCCGGGGTCTCCTTTAGGACCTTGAGGTCCCCGCTCAGCCAAAGAACCTGTTATACTATTTGAATAACTGATGCTGGCGGAAAGATTCTTATTTTCATTAAGTCTGCAATTGATAACTCTATTTTCGCTCATTATTGAACCTCCGCAACGTGTCTGTAGACAATAAAAAGAGGTGCAGGAGCACCTGTTTGTGGAAAGACATTAATTCGCACATTAGCCCCCTCATCAACCAAATCAAATCCCCAAATATAGGAAGCTTGATTTTCTCCATTTTTAAAGTCGTTCAAAAGGCGTGTATCTTCAGGGGTTAAATTTATTGTAATTGAAGAGGTTCCTACATTTTCAACCGTTTTTATAATTACCGGCTCTTGTGTAAAATTTTTGCGTATAACAAAATCAGCACTTTTAAAAGTGCTGATATCTGTATCGAAATTAAATGTTATACTCAGTGATGTACCCTGCGTACAAAGGATTGTAGATTCAGGGCAAAGACAGTTACAGGTCATTTGCAAATTCTCCATGTTCAAATAAATAATCTAACTCTTCTTTTGTGTATCCAAGAGCAGCGCCGATAGTGTCAATAAGAGGATTCCCTCTATAGAAGTTTAAAGAATCTTCAAAATCAATTAATGCAAGCTCCTTAGCGAGTTTTTCTTCATCAGTAGTAGTCGGCATAGCTTCAATTAAAGTTTTAATTTCAGCCTTAGTAACACCTTTGGATTTTACAACAGCTCTAAACACATCACCTCTGGTTAGAGAAAGCATAGCTATCCTTTGAGCTTCTTCTTGTGCCTTCTGTTCATCTGTTTTCATAGGGCATTTAACGGTTAAGTACCAATTCTCATCTATATCTGATTGTTGTACATCCATTTGGGTCATCCCTACTGACTGGTAAAACTTGTTATTAGTTCCTAGCCCAACTTCACATAGCCCAGTTATTTCATCAACAATTTTTGCGTATTTAATCATAAAAACTCCTATTCTAAAAAATCTATATTCTTACTGCAGGTAAAAAATAAGTTTGATTTATATTGCATGTACAAGTTACAATGTCTCCTTTTTTCATAGGGAATGGTACTAATTGAGAAGCATTGTCATTTTCATGACCTCTGTATTTGAAAGTAAGTGTTATTCCATTAACTATCAAATTACCTGAACCTTGAGCTTGTGGACACATTAAAATATACCCCTCACTTGGAACTGTGTAATCTGAGGGTCTTGCTATTGCTATACAACTATTCCAATCAGGAAGCATGATTCCTGAATTATAAACATTTAAATCAAAGCGGTTATTATTATAATCAAATGGATATACTGTAGCATTGCCAGAAGTTTTAGTAACATAGCCAAGGTGACAAAAAGGAGTATTTACCCAACCGCCTTCGGCATTGTATTTATACCCGACAAATGGAACAATTGAATTATCAAGGAAATAATCACCCGCATTAGGCGAATCAGGAAACGTTTTTCCTATTGTAACCTCCCCAGATGTAATAATCGGGCTGCCTTCTTTTTCCTTAACAATATTATATGTTCCATCTGCAGTTTCAACAGTGAGAATATAATTAGATGTAATACTTTCTACGGTTCCATCAGACTGAATCACTACTAAGTCAGGATTAGTATTCCCTGCAAGCACCGTAACTTGTGTATCGGAATCTTTCTGTAAGAAAGCACTGTTACCGCTGCTGTTAACCCTTCCTGATGCAACAGAAAACGGATAATAGTAACTTGTTCTATTCAAAAGGGTTTGAGCTTGGTCAAGATTAATCGCGGAAGAACCGCTGGTTGCCGTTCCAATATTGGTTAATTGAGAGCCGTCAAGATCAATACCGTTTGTTGCCCTTATTGAATTTACGACCAAATCGGCGCTTCCATCCGAAAACCAAGATACTATTTTCGTAAAATTAAAATCCCAATCATCTTTGGTAAACAAAGTCCCGACCCATAATTTAAGGTCAGAAATACTAGGCAATGCCATATTATATCCTCCTATTTATTAGTATTCATCATAACTAATCCCGCCATAAAGAGTTTTTGCAGCCCCCATAGAAGCAGTCGGGATTGTAATTCTTGAAAGTAATTCTCTTAAACCTGCAGCATTGTTATTAAGTTGTTTAACTTTTTCTGGAATTCCTTTTTGATTTACCCATCTTGCTGCTTTTAAAACAGGTTTTGTAAGTTCTGTTAATATATTAGCTTTAGCGGAATCCCCTGTTGATTTAATATTCAATAAATCCATTGCTGCGTTAACATCATCTATATCATTAAGAAAAGGCTGACTTCCATTTTCCACAAGTATATTTTCAAGGTCTTGTATGTTTCTGTTTGAATTACCTTTGGTGATGGTTGAATTGTAATTTCTAAGCGCACTGGAAGGTATATCCAAATCTCCTTCTTTGGCTGGCTGTAGAATTCTTCTTACTCCTTCGTTGTCTTCAAAGTTTGCTAATTTTGAAAACTCTTTATTAGCAGCTTTAAGTTCCGGTGAGAGATTACTTAATCTTCTTGTATAATTTCCGTAAATCTGTTTAAGAATTGTGTTTACTGTTTGGGCGTTAGGGTCATCCCATTTAATATTGAAAGATTTAACATTTTTAATAAGATCATTGAGCTTTGGAGCGCTAACGTTTCCCACCTCTTGGAGGTCAGAGGCTTTATCGATAAGATCTGTTATCTGATTATATATTTTACCGGCTTTGTTATAAGCAACATTAAGAGCTTTGTCTCCGCTTGTGGAGTAACCCTCATAAATATCATTTAATATATTTTTAAGAGTAGATGCGGGCACTCCTCTATTTTCCGGTAATCTTAACGTAGCTTCTTGAACCTTTTCACCGGCTTTATCTAATAAGTTTTGATAATCATGTTGAACCCGCTCGGTGGTATTCATTAGTAATCTTTGGGCTTCGTCTTCCGTTAAGTCCAGAGCTTTACTGTTAGGTTTTACGACCTGTTTAAGTGTTTCCGGTTTAATTCTTCCAATAGTTTTTGTAGCAATTGGAGCCAGCTGCGCAGCCTTTCCCAAACCTTTTCCTATAATTGGGATTGCCTGTAAACCTGCTGCAACACTAGTACCCATGCCAGCACCCGCAAGTGGATTTTCTCCGGCTTTAATTCCCTCAAGTAGACCGGGCAAGCCTCCCTGAATTGCAGCATTACCAGCAAAGGCTCCGGCTTTTCCGAGAGTACTCGTTCCTCTTATTTGTGGGATAGTTCCATAGACGGCTAAATCGGTTAGAAAATCTTGGACTTTTCCGATTTTGTCATTTTCCCTTGCTTGAGAAGCTCTTTTATTTGCGGTATCGTAACTTTCTTTCAGAGTTTTACCTTCTTTGGCTGCGACTATGGGGGCTGCTAATCCAGCACCAATAGTAGCTCCAATATTATTAGCAATTCCGCTTGGTGTTAAATTTATGCCTTTTTTATTCAAAACTGTATTCCCAGCCAGTAATTTCAACCCCTCATCAGAAAGAGCTTTATAATCGCCATTGCTTAACGCTATCAAATCATTGTTGGATAATTTAGAATAATCTACCATATTATTTTAAACCTCTACGCTTCATTTCTGCTTGTATTGCTGATTTGTCAACTTTTAGGCCTGAATTTTGTTTGGCTGAATTATATGATGTGCCGATAGAATTACCGGCCCTTATGTCAAGAAGATTATAAATGGATTCCATTTTTGCCATTTTTTGAGCTTTTGTGTCTGATAACTTAGGCAAAGAGTCATCTATTCTTTTAATATCCTGATCTGATAAAACACCCTTTTCACCGCCTAATTTTCTTGCAACTTGATTAAATAATAGTGTCCGTTGTGCATTAAAATTTGCTTCTTCATTGCTAAGAGTATTTAATTTATTGCTTACTCCTCCTGCTATACGATATCTATAAGGATTGTCGACTTTATCGAAACTTGAAGAAAAACTATCTAATTGATTTTTGAGTTCTTGCAAATCTCGTGTAGAGTTTGTTCCGTTAGTGGTGTTGCCTGACTCCATAGCTCTGTTATGTCTTATTGCTTCATTTAATCTCTGCTGTGCAAGAGCATTCCCCATTCTCATGCTTTCCCTATCCAAGGCTAGTCTCTGATTAAACTGTTCGGCATCTTGAGCCATCTTCTCTCTTGCTAAGTCATTTTGCAGTTGTGCGACATCCATATCATTAAACTCTTTATAAATTCCGTCGGCAAGGTCGTTTTGCTGTTTTTGTTGAGCAAGAGCAACATCTCTGTCTCTATTAAATCTGGATTCCGTTTCACGTGACATTATATCCCCGCCATATACCTGATCCCCTTTATTATCCCAGGTTGAACCGCCAATTAAACCGCCAACAAGCCCTGCAAAATCAGGGTTGGTAGAAATGTAATCGGCCAGAGATCCCATCCTGTTATCCGAAGTTAAAACATCTTTTAGAGTTGTTATCTTTGGCACTGCAACAGGAGACTCTATATTTTCTAGCAAAGCTTGTGTTGTTGCATTTTTTAAAGCCTCTTTTATATCATTTTTTTGCGTATCTGCGTCTAGTGCGGCTATAGTATTTTGCTTTGCAAGAGCATCAATCAAAGCCTTGTTGTCATTTTTTTGTACTGATCCTTTCGGTTGTAAAAAATTCATTGCTGCTATCCTCTAATTAAAATATTTTAAATTTCGTTCTTCCATAATTGTTCATTGCATTATTATACGCATTTTGATAAACATTTCCCTGAGCATAAGAGAGAGCATTATTAGCCCCTGTTAAAGAGCTGGAATAGGCACCTGACATACTTGTCCAAGGAGTTAAGGATTTTTGATTATAATAATTAAGCCTTGAATTTTGTCTATTGAGAGCTTCATCATAAACGCTTTTATTAATATCTCTCTGTAAGTCTCTGTTAAGTTCTCCTGTAGCTCTATTGGCAAGAATGGCAGCCTGACCGCCTCTTACCCCTTGTTGAGCTAGTTCTGCTTGAACCTGTTTACGGTTCTGTCTTTGAGATTCTGCCGCTTCGTCTGAAATGTCTTGAACAAGTTGCCCAAGTTCAGGAAGCTGAGTATTGGCTTCTGTTAAGAATTGCGGTTCAGCCTCATTGAACATATTCTGCAGCTTAGTATCATACTTCTCAGCTCTACCTTCAAGAGCAGACCCCATATTGTTTATGATTCCATTTAAATATTGCTGATACGCTTTTGCTATTTGGGAGTCTTGCCAGTTTTTTAAACCAGTTTTTATTGCTTGGACTCCTTTGTCAGCAATTGCTCCTACTAATGCTGGCGCTACCATTTATGCTACCTCCTTATTAGATACTTTTTGGTACAAAATTCTCATTCCCCTAAAATTCAGGGGCTTGTCGTTTGACTCAATAGTAACCTTGAGCCAGTTTGCGTACTTGTTAACGTAAATAACCCTATAATCTTCGCTATCGTTTTGAGATTCGTAGTAATATTTACCAAAATATCTACTGTCGTAATCTCCTCCGGAATCATCCTGTACCCAAACATCTTTTAATGTTGTGCCGTTATCAAGGTTAATAGAAACAGTAAAATCTACATCTGAATTTCTTTGATAGTAGATGTGAATTTCTTTAAAATATTTGAGCTCTTCGCTTGTTCCCCAAAAAGGGAATTCCAACTTAGATTTAACCTTTTTCCCGCGATATTCATTGGAAGAGTACATCTTTTCAATAAAACTGCAGTCTCTTCTTCCAACGTAAAACAGGTTATCGATAACAGAAAATACGTTAAAGAAAGCGTTTGTGTCATAACCTGCAAGGAAATAATCCGGATTATAAGATTCCGGAGAAAAATCACCGCTCAGAGTTGATTCAAGAAAATCATAAGTAAACCAGGAGCCCGTTCTAATATCATATACAAGGATAATAGAGCCAAAAATCAAATGGTACTTGAAATTATAGTATTCACCGAACATAACGGTTTGATCGGTTGTTGATTTTTCAAGCAAAGTTTTGATAGGCTGTCCAAAGTTGTCTGTCCTGAGGTTGTCCAGAGATGTAGCGACAGGCTGAGCGAAATTACCGTTAAAAAGCCTTATTGTTTTGTCGGAAGCAAGAAACATAATTCCTCCATCGAAGCCGACATCAGAAGGAATTCTAACCATTGAATGTCCGTTCAGACATCCGACATTGGCTCTTGTTTCTGTTACAGTGGTCATATCAGCGTTAGAAACATCAAGAATATAGACTTGTTTTTGAGAAGCGATAATTATTTTATCGTAATCCCTTTTCATGCCTGTGAGCCTGGAATTGTCTTTTGTTCTGTTTGACACGTCAGTAAAATTAGCTCCGTCAAACATTTCTACATTTGGGTCTCCTACCCATGCTTGAGTTGGATATTTGTCGGCCACACATCCGACAAGGCGGAAGTTTGTAGTTTCAAGAAAATACGGCTTAGGGCACTCGTTGTTAATATCGATTATAGCGTTAGTTCTTGACTCATCATCTAAATTGTCAGTATAAGTTAAGGTTTCGTTATCGTCTATTTCCGCGACAAGCCTTAATTCTTCATTTTCGCCGTTTGTTCTGTAGATTTTACGGGCAGTTACTCCTTCGTATCCAATAGGCAGTGAGAGGAGAACACTTTTCCCTTGAACCTGAAGTATATTTGAACTGGTCCCGATCCTTTCTTCTCCACCTGCTGTAACATAGGTAACTTCCCAGTGATAAGTACCGTTTAGACCTCCGTTCTGGTCTGTGATAGTTGCCTCAGGCGCACCCATTTCCCAGACATTAACTCCATTGTAAACAAGCGGATAATGCTTTCCGTTAGTAATAAACAGCTTGTCATTAAGGAAAGCAAAGTCGCAGATTCCCTCTTCAAATCCCTCATAAATCTGCCTGGTTTTAGAGCCGACTTGAGAAAATATGCAGCCGCCGGTTACTATAACACGCTCATTTTGGAGCTTATTTTCAGAGTTAAGATAAGAAAACCCGTATATTCCGTCAATGGATTTTCCTTCGACATACTGAGCGCTGTTGATAGCAATAGGCGCAAGAACCTTGTTTGCTCCGATAATATCATCCTCGTTAAAATTAACTACATCCCTAAAATACTGCACAGGGAGGAGTTTATCGCCGAGGTCGGTTCTCATTCCTTTAAATTCAAATGACTGTATAGAATCTACATTCCCCAATATGCACTCTCCTTTTCAAATTCAAAGGCTTGTCTTATAAAGCTTGTTTTAGTGACTCTGCTTCTTCCCTTAATGATGTCGCGCTTAGCTTCTTTCAACCAGTCAGAGAAATTAACCTTGTAATGAGCGGCTCTTTCCGCATCAACTTTAGATAAAAGCTTGTAGCTTGCGTAATCGCAAATAATTTCAATGTGTTCATCCACCACAAGTAATTTTTTATTAAGATCAGAATCTTTTATCGTGTCGTCAGGATTAACCGGAATATCAAAATGCAGAGTGTGATAATATATCCACACATTGTTTTCTAAAACACATTCTCCGTAATTGTGCACATCCACAATTGTATTCTCAATACCTCTTGTACAATTGTAAAAATGATTACCATCTTTATACTCGTACTTAATCTTTTCTTTTCCTACCGTTATCCTGCCGTTTTTTGGCGGAAAACCGTTTGTATTTTGAACACAAACCACAGTGTCATCAAGGTTTAGGTCGTTTTTTAGACAGGTAGTATTAAACCCGTTTCCGTTTTGGGGATAAAAAGTAATTGTATCGTTCCAGTAATTGTACCATTTAGGCAGCCCTTGAATCGGAGTCGGAAAGTTACCGTAAGTATTATTTAAGTTTTGTTCATTTAAAGGATAAGCGTACCCGTTGATAAACCAAACCAGAAATCTTATCCCCTCGCTTCTGAGGATTCCCGGCGGCTCATCAATAGCGGACACCTCTGAATCTACAGGAAGTGAGTAAATGGCCTGTAGAGCCTTGGTATATTTAGCGTAATCATCGAGTGCAAATTTAAGTTGAGCAACAATATTTTTATTAGAAAAAAGCTCATTAGAACTTTTGCCAATAAGCTGATTTTCAGTAGCTGTATTAAACCTAATACGCTCTATAACGTCTCTTACAGTATATGACATTTACCCCCTCTCATTTCCCCAAATAAAGATATTAACATTTGCCTCTTCGAGGTCAACATTTGCAACTTCAACCGTTTGAATTGCGGTATTTAAAACTACGATTTGGGTATTAGTAATCTCAAAACCGTTAATTCTTGTATTGATAAGCTTGTCAGATGTAACAATGAGCGCAAACGGGCTTGTAACCTCAGAGAAAGCAATATTTTTATAATTTGAATTAGGCTGTAGTATAACAGAGGTTTTGCAGGTTTCGTTATAGTCAAAGTATCTGTCGTAGTTCCTTTGAGAAATTTCGACCTGGTTTTCACCTATTTCAAGCTCTGATATATCGAGTTTTAAAGTATTCATTCTTATATTCCTTTTTTGTGGCAGTGACTTCTCCCTCTCCTAAAAGGAGAGGGGCGGGGTGAGGCGTTAACCATCCCCAAAAAGTCACTCAATCACCTAACCTACGATGCCGCTATTGTAACTCTTTTCCCTAAAAGAACAACAGGAGCATTTCCGCCCTGCGGAGCTTCTACGGCTACAGCAACAGTGGCAGCGGTTTCAGCAGGAGAACCTGTTGAACCGTCTACAGTAAGAGTCGTTCCTCTGTTAAGAACTTCAAGCGTATCTCCTGCGGCAACAGTTCCTGCAGCTGCCGTACAAGGCCCTTCAACAGCTACAAACCCATAATAACCTGCAGGGATTTCAACCTGAGGTATGCCAACGAGCTTTGCAACGGTTGAAGTTGCAGGAGCAGCGGTTTCAATACCTGCGGCTTTTTGTTCTAATACACAAGGTGCATACTGAGTAAGCTTTGCCGCTGCTTTCACATATTTGTAAACAGTTGCTTGAGATACCCCGTCAACAGCGACCGCGATTTCTGCCCCGATATTATATTTCGGTGCCGGATCCACTGTCTTAATTGCTTCCGCATCAATAGTAAGTCTATTTTGCACTAAATTCATTTTGATTACTCCTTTCCTAAGATCTAACCGCTGTCGGATTTAAAGCAGAGAATTTACCGTTTACACGTCTGTCAACACAGAAGAGGTTGCCTGTAATAAATCTCTGATGGGTCATAATCGGCTGATTAGGGATTCTGAGCCCTGAAACATCCTGCGGAGAGTTTTTACCGTCAAAACCGTATTTGTACATAAATTTGATTGAATTAGAAGAAATTAAGTACAAATCGTAGGTAGAACCGGCCCCGCCGCAAAATTCATCAGCATACCAGGTTATACCATCAACTTCTAAACCATCAAACCCGGCTTGTAAGTTTTTAGCGGCAAGGAATCTTTGCTGAGTCTGTTGTGCTTGCTTAAATGCTGAAAGTACAGCAGCTTTAGAGACCATAAAGTCGAGTTTGTTACCTACTCCCGAAAAGTTAGCTTTAGTCTTAAGTTTGGTTATCATAGGTTCAATTGTTTTGTAATCAACAACTGTATCAGTTGTGTTGTATTGCGGTAACCAAACACTATCCCCTGAAGCATCTTCTCCCAGATCAGTATCCAAAAGACCGGCATAAGACACTCCGGAAGCAGCAAAGATATCTCCAAAACCGTTTAAGGCTTTTGGATTATCTACGGCAGAACCGTAAAGAGCTGCTGCAATAAATTGTTTAGTAGAAGCCAGGGAGTTTTTAGCTTTTTGAGATACTAAACTTGCAATAGCGTGCTTAGAGTCGGCAGTCGTGTTCAAATCTTGTAATGTTACAGAAAAACCTGTCTGAATATACTTCCAGTCTAATTCTGCAGGTGTCAAGTTTTGTTGAGTAGAAATATCGATAAGGTCAGCTGATGTGCCCGTAATATATCCTATGTTGCCCATAGGTTTAAAATCAAGTGCTACAGCGAGTCTGTTACCGCCATCTACATATTGCTTATTCTTCATGATTTCATTCATGAGTGGTGTAGTTTGAGTGAAAATTTCAGGGATTTTATCGTCAAGGTATTTAGTTGTGACAGCAAAAATTTCATCCCAATTATAAGTTGCCATTTGTCAATTCTCCTTTACAATTTAGATAATATTTCGTCCTCTAAATCTTTGATTGAGTTTAGAGTTTTTGGCGGAATATCCCCGCCTTTTTTGGTGGAAGAATTTACAGCGCTTGCTTTGTTTTGCTTGTTTTGGTTAACAGTGGCAAAACTTGCATTTTGTTTAGCTTTTTCTACAAGCTGAGTAAACGAGTTTTTGAGAAACTCTCCGTAAATATTAGAAGGATTGATATTGTTATCCCTGCAATATTCAAGAATCTCTTGAATGTTTACGTCATACCCGTATTCTTGGGCTATTTCTTCAATCTGTTTAACCTGTTCATTAATTGTGTTTAAACTTGATTCATAAGCTTGCTGTTGTTTCATTTCTTCCAGTTCTTTGAAAGCGCGTTCGCCTTTTTCAACTCGGTCTCTGATGGCTGCGGGAAGTTGGTCAAAAGACATTCCCCATTTTGCCATTTCTTGAGCTCTTCTGATTTCGTCAAACGTGCTTTTAAGTTTTGGTCCGAACGTTTCATCCTGCAAGAGTGCATTAATGAGATTGACTGCCTGCTCATTCTCTTGATAAATAGGCAGCTTCTTCTGGTATTCTTTGAATGCTTGCTCCAGCTCAGCCGGATCTTTGAAGCCCATTTTTTGTATGGATTGCTCGAGTGGCTGGAATTTCTGTTCATAATATTTTACAGAATTGTAAACATCATCCGGAGTTTTCCATAAGCCTTGCTCAAACTGCTTAGAAAGCTTCCACTGTTCCTGAGCTTCAATTTCAGGCTGTGTATCAGCCTGAGGCTCTATATCTTGAGTAGTTGGTTCTGTCTGGTTTTCACCTTCAACAGCCGCCTCTCCAATATTGTTTAATTGTGTTTCTAATTCATCCATTTTTACATTCCTTTCGGTTCATGTAGTCTTGTAGTGTTTTATGCGAGTTCAAAAAGTTTTTTACATAGTTCAAGAGAGATAATAAAGGTTTCACTATCTATTTTTATTTCCATAGCATTAAAAGGCCTTTTGAGAGTTTGCCCTGCCGGATGTTTGGCTTTTAATAAAACGGTTACATCGGCCTCTTTAATTTTAAGCGGAGTATTAGTTTTTCCGTCGGCGAGATAAACAGGGGTTGACCAATCAAGGCTTTTTACTTCTTCCCTTTCATTCTCTCCTTTTACATCGGGCGGAGTAGCTTGTTCGTCAGGCCTACTATCCCCATTTACCCCCTCTTCATTTACCCCCTCATAAAAAAATTGTCCGTTTTCTTCAATCAGACAATCTTGAGGCAGACCTTTTTCTTTCAAAAAATTAATGGCGTGCACCTTTGATTTCATAGGTGTGCCATCGGCTTTTACGATTAGTTGTTTCATAAAACTTTTTCCTTTCCGGTTTAATAATATTTCTTTAAATAATCCTGATAGATTCTATTTAAAAGTTCTTGATTCGTTTCATTCGGGTATTTTATTCCATAATCTCGCCCCCATTGATTTGCATTGAGATCACGTTTAGTATCTTCTCGCCCGCTTGCACCGTAATCAACAATTTCATTTAATACTCCGAGAGTATTTGCCATTCCGGCTCCCTTGTCCCTTGTTAAAATGGCGCTGGTGTATGCATGTCTCAGGTCGTTTGACATATCGTTATAAAATTTTTTGGGGAAGTGTGCTCTTTTAGGTGTTAAAAAAGCCCCGACTTCATTTTCTCCAATTTTTGGTATATTATAGTAGTACTTAATATTACCAATAAGGTTTTTTAAATGGTTAAACATATTTTAATACTCGCAATATTGTCATTTTTCGGAATACTAATAAGCTATGCTTTGACTCTTAAAGTTTGGCAATTATTCTATAGAGTTTTTGAGCTGAATGTCCCAATGATAGCGATAAATTGTGCTATTTTTTTACTTTATGAATTCATTGTTATAAAACTTAACCCCAAAACGTTTTTAAAAGGATTCCTACTATTAATTACATTTTTTGTTATAATTCAAGTTATCGGATATATTTTGGCTGCTGTTTTGTTGTTTTAAATTTTTGCATTCTGCAATTGTTCAGTCTCAATAGCTTGTCCGACTTCCGGTACCTGAAAACCATATTGAGCAAGCATTTGTAACTGACAATCAAGCGGCATATCTTTAAATATTTTTTGAATAGTTTCAGGATCCATATTTATCTTTGGCTGATTGCTCTGTGCTTCTTTGATTGCCTCCATAATTCCGGTTTTATCCGGAATATCGAGCGCGTTTAGTAATAATTCCGTACCTGCTGGAGTGTCCGGAATTTTACCCATCTGAGAAAGCTGCATGTAGATTTGAGCTTTTTCGGCTCTGCTTCTCGGCATTTGAGCACCGGCAATAACATCTATTTCATACTCACCAAGACTCAAATCGGCTTTAATAGTTTGAATAGCTTGCAGCTCTTTTTCCGCATTTTCTCTGTAGATTTCAATCATTGGCGGAATTTGGACGGGCAGTCCGTCCGGCCCCGTTTGGTTAATTTGAGGTTGGATTCTTGCAAGGTCACCTCCTGTTAATCTAATTATTCTTGGTACGTTATAAAACATCTGAATAAGTATAATGTTTTTTTCGCCCTGTTGAACAATCAGATTTTTAACAAGTTTTTGGGTCTCGTTAATGGCGGTCATCGGGCTTTCATTCAGCATAGCTACCATTCTGCCGCTATCTACCCCGTCTTCTTTTTTACCTGAAATAAGGGAAGGATTAACCCTTGCTATTTCATAAGCTTGATCTTTAAGAGTTTGAATATACTCAATAAGAGTTTTAAGCCTGTCCAGAGTGTTGTTTGTTATAACTTCCATTTGCCCGAGCTGGTCAACTTCTACGGTTAGTTGGTCGATAATTTCCTGATCGGACAGATCACAATCCGGAGTATGTGCAAGAAACGACACATAACCGCCTATAAGAACCCTTATTTTACGATAAGCCTTGTCAATACGGTTTTGTGTTTCCATAAGGTATTTAACAAGACTGGATCCCTGAATGACATCAAAAGGATAACCTGACGGCACATCTATCGGTTTATCCTCAAGCAGATAATCGGTCGCACCATCTACCCACCTTAAGTATCTGCCGTTAGGGTAATTGAACATAAGAGCCTGTTTTTCGGTATCTTTTGTATCAATAAAAGTACTGTCATCTTTTAGGTAAGCATTCCAGACAACGATATTTTTACTCTGTGCAATAGAACTCGTAGAAGGACTCTTTCCATCGGCATAAATCTGCGTAGTATTAATCTCATTTCCTACGGTATTAACGGCTCCTGTAGAAGGAGTCTTATTTTCTTTTTTTTCTTCCGCACCTTTGGCAGCTTCTATTTTATCCGCATACTGCGGGTAATCCTTTTTAAGGGTAATAGATGAAATTATCTCTTTTTTGAATATATAGTTACAATCGTTCACCTTTTTAGCAGTAGTATCCGGAAAATAATTTAGAGGATCGACAGATATTATTTCTACATCGCCGAGCTCTTCTTCATCTGTTTGCCGCCAGCTTGTTTGAATAATTCCTAACCCAAATTTGTTAAAATTATCTACGACTTCGCGCTTAACAGTATCGAAATCATTTATTTTTAGTACGTGCTTGTTGCAATCATTTAATATATCAGCGATTGAGTTCATTAACCCTATTTGGTCCAAATGTGCAAAGGCTTTAGTTTTTGGAGTAACACTTGAAACGGCTTCAAAATCAAGTACAAGTGTAGTTTTTGTGTCAATAATTCCTTTAATAATATTCAGCTGGTTGCTGTCCTGTGCTGAGTTATAATCGCCATCATAGTATTTTTGGTATTTTTTAAAATCATCGTGTCTCTTTTTGTTTTCGTTAACAGCTTGATTTTTTAATTCTTCCAGATGTTTTAAAATTGGTAAAATCATTTTCTTACAACCTTTTTAACAATTTTTCTTTTAAACCGTTTTCAAATCTGTCATAAAACCGTCTTTCATTTTCGGCTTTATTTTGTGCGCATTGCTGCGTAAGCTCTTTGTCTCCCGCATAGACCATATTATTGCGCTTGCAGTATTCTTTAATTTCTTTTTTTGAAGAAACTTCTTTACCCATAGTTACATCAAAATACGGCTTAAACGTGCTGATATAAATACTTTTTGCCTGTTTTTCCCAGAGCTTAAAATGTCCGTCGCAATTCAAACAGGACTGCGCGCAAATTCTGCAGTCCTCTCCGCATTCATTATCCATAGTTGTATAATGCTCCTCTGTTATGTTTTACGGTTGCAGCTCGCAGACTGTGTCTTTCAGCTTTTTCAAATTCTGTGACAACGGCCCGTCCGATAAGTTTTTCAATCAGATATAAAAGTGCATCAATGGCGTGGTTATCTTTATCTACAGGGGTTTCATCAAGATTCTTTTCAGCCCCGAGCTTAGGTTCTTTGAATTTATAGTTTTTAATTTCCCAGATAAGATTCACACAGTTTGAGCAGATATGAAGCCTTTTTTGCTTAAACAATGAATTCACTGTTATTATGTTGTTAAACTCATCTTTGTTTGATTCAATAAGCCTCATTCCAAGCTTGACTAGAGTATCCCAGAGACATTTACCATCTCTGTCCGGACGTTTTATAGCATAGTCCATAACTGTTCCGAACTGGCCATATCTAAGATTCTCTTTTGCAAGTTCTTCCGGGAGCTTTTCTGATTCATAGAACTCATCAAAAATTATTATGTCCTCATCATAAGTTTTCACCCCCCAGAGGAAGGAGGAAGGGTTTCTCCAGCCGTAGTCACCTCCTATGAGGATTTTTTCTCCTTTTCCGATATCTTTAAAATTAATCGGCGGAATAACGTGTTCTTTTTCGTCAAACTCACTAAACACAAGCCCGTATAAATTTTGCCAATCTCCGAGAGCCCACCTTTTGAAATCCCGCTCTGAATACTGTCCTTTCAGTGTTTCAATATAATCTTTCGGAAGATTTTCTATATTTGCAGTTGTAGGCGAGTTCAGGAAAAACAATTTTTTCTCTTTGCGTTCTTCCTCTGTCGGGTCATAGAAAGCTTTTTTGACCCAGTTTCCCTTAGGGTTTCCTTCAACTAACATAAATGTTTTTGGCATTATGTTTCCGGAAAGTCTTCCAAAAAGCTGCTTGTATAGGGCTTCTTGAATTTCTTCCACCTGGCAGGCACAAGCGAGATCGTACTCTGCAGATAGTATGTTGGTGTCTTTGTCAAAAGCTCTGAAAACTATTGTAGAACCATTGTTAAAACGTGCTATTCTTGAACCTTCTTTGGAAGTTTCAACGTAAACAAACTGTCCGTATTTTTCAAAATCTTTTCTGAATTGTTTTATAACGGAGTCTTTGAGCTGGTCATAAGTCCTTCTGACATAAACGACTCTCAAACCAGGGTAAGCGCAGCATAATAGGAATGTAACCAGTTGAAACAAGAAAGATTTTCCACTCCTGAACCCTCCAAAAAAAGCAAAAACTTTTATATCATTGTCTTTGACTGTAAGGTCCGGATTAAGAATTTCATTAATCATTTCTTTTTGAGCAGGGTTAAAGATAATTCTGTTACCGTTGAGTGTAATTTCTTTAAGCATACCTACCCCATATCAAGCAGCCTGTTAATCCTTTCTTCTCTAATGGCTGTAGAGAGCGCCGTAACATTTTTTGATGATTTAAAGGTATTAATCGGATCTATTTTTTCAACCCTGTGGAGGTAAATAACTCTGTGGCAGAATAAAAACCCGGCACAGAAACAGAGGGTTGCACAAAATATACAAATACAAATACTTAGACAAGATGGCATTATTTACCTCCGGTTATAACATTAATCGTAAGAGCGCTTCCTGTATCCAGAAGACAAGTGTCTTTTGGCTTTTCTCCAATGGTATCCCGTATAATTTCAAATGCTTTTGTGTCACCCGAGATAGCTTTTTCTATTAGTGCAAGACTCATTCTATTTTGAGTGTCGCCTGTTTTTAAAAGCGCAAGGAGCTCTTCTCTTAGGGATTTTCTTGCGGCAATTTTTTTATTAGTTATTGCGGCACCTTTCCTGCCGTTTTCCTGTCGCTCTTTTGGAGTAAAGTCTTTTTTTAGATTCTTTTCATTAGGCATACAAATTTAACCTCAAAAAAAACAAGCCCGCGTGTAAGCCAAGATCGTAAGTGAAGGACGAGCGGGCTTTTGTCCGTTTAAATAAATAGAGATTATGAGATAATGTGTGTTTTCTAATCAAAAAGCCCGGTAAATCCGGACTTACGAAACTATTACATTATAACCTTACAGCATTTAGCCAGTGTAAACAAGTGTGAGAAAGTGGGATATTTTTTTACACAAACTAATAAATAGGACAAATAATTTGAAATCTTTATGATTATCATTTTCTTGGGTCTGCTTGATGTTGTGAATCATATAGCAAGACATTAAACACGTTATTATTATCAAAAAAGCCAATAAAACGACCTTGCTTTTGCCCAGGAATTTTAAATTGTACCATATCCCTATCTGTATATGAATTTAATACAGATACATTTTCTATAAATTCATGGAAATGATATACTTTGGGGTTTTCCTTCATTTCTCCCCACGTTATAGCAGAAAAATTCTTTATATTTTGCAAGAAATTATAGAGAGAATTTCTCCTTTCATTTGAATGCTCTCTTGAAAAATACCTATCTGAACAGATATAGTATTCAAAAGAAAATATAGGTTTCAATTTATAATATTGAGGTTTACCAGCTTTAATACTAACTTGCATTGGCGCAGAATTAGTACTAAAAGAAAATTTATTTTTCATCTTCTAACATTTCTGAATAAAAATTGTACATTGTATCTGTATTAATAGGAGTATTTAGTCCTTGTTCTACAGCCTCCAGCCAAGGTTTTTCTTGGTGTGTCATACTTACTAAATCTGTTGCAGAAAATCTGAAAAAGTATTGACAAAATTCTCTTAGATATTCTTTTGTACAATCATTTATATTATTAAAATCATTCTCTATATCACAGTCAATAACAATGGGGCTACGTCCGAATTTTTGATATTTATTATAAACTGCAGGTATAACCGGACCATATTGCCAAGCTTCTATTTCATCGCTAAAAAGCCGTTCGTTATTGTTATTTACCAAAAACCAGGCTTGTGCATAATAAAGAAGCTTTTGTAATTTAAGATTTGTGATTAAGTCGCCGTTTTCTTGGGCAATGCATAAAATATAATCAGCGATTTCAGTTGCTTTGTACATAATATTACACCTCATATTATTTACATTGCATGAATCATTATAACATCTTTTCATGTCTTTTTCTACCCTCACATATCTCTCATAAAATTATTTTAACACAAATTTAAAAAAGCGAGAAAAACCTTTTTTGGGATAAACCCGGTCTTCTCGCTATCGATTTGGTAACAGATAACACTTAGGACATACATCCGGTTACCCCGTAGTCAAGCTACATAGTTACATCTTTATTATAATCTATTTCAGTTAATTTTCAATCCTCAGCTATAGTTAATATCCCCAACGTAATCCATCAAGATTGGAGTCAATACTATTCAAATTAGAATCAATTTGCTGCATATTCCAATTCAAATTCCTTATTTCATTAAGATAGTCTTGTCTATATTCTTCATCTCTTTGAGCTTGTTCTCTTATGGCTTTTTGCTCTTCTTGCTGCCTGCGAATTTCTGCTTGCCGAGCTGCCTCAGCGGTCTCTTGCTGTTTTATAATTTGTTTAACCTTTAAAACATCATTTTTAATATCAGCAGCTTTTTGGGGTGAGATATTTACTAAATATTGAAATGCTTCATCAATTTCATAAGTATTACTAGATTTTATGGCATATAATAAAGCACAATCAGCTATATATGGATCTTTACTTCCCTTTCTCAAGGCATCAAAAGCATATTTTTTCATTTTTCCAAAATAGTATGGGGACTCAAGACTATTAGCATATTTTTCAGCATAAAGAGTGTGAAGATTTTTAGCATTTTTCATATTATCATAATGATATTTACGATATTGTTTATACAAACATTCATAGGCGCTTATCGTTGAATCTGTATCGTTATTCTGTAATGCTGTATTAATAAGAGCTCCACATTTTTGCTGAATTTTTTCTTCTGGAGTTAATTTTTCTTTTGCGATTACACAGCTTGTGCACAGTACAAAAATAAACAACAAAGTTAAAGTTCTTTTCATATTACACATCCTTTTTAAAACCTTTGACCATCCAAACTAAAAGGTAGAAAAATCCATAATTAACAATTGAAAGAAAAATAAACATAAAAGCAAAACCTGGAGCCGGGAAAAAGCATATTATGGCAACAACCAAATAGAATATGCTTAAACATACAAACAATCTACGAACACCTTCTTTAATATTATATTTTTTAAAAAATTCTTCCATAATTCTCACCCTTGATATTATAAATTTATAAAACATATTGTTTGTAAATTTTTTATACAAATTTAATATAATTTCTTATTATATATAAATTCTTGTTTCTTAAAAATCTTTATATTTTAAGAAAGGAGGCAAGAATGACAATATTAGATTTTGTAAAAATTTTTTATGCATTGATTATCACCTATGGCTTTACTTATGGTCTTAATCTTTTTGAGAAAATATTAAAAAATATTAAGGTATAAGCTTATGTTTTCTCAATAATCCTTCTACTTTTTGAGTTAGTTCGTCCTGAACTTCCTCAAATTGTGGAGGGTTAAAAGGTTGACCTGCGTTTGCAATAAACCAGTTTAAGTTTACACCGCATAAGTTGTGTAATTTTACTAAGAAGTCATAGTTAGGTTTTGAGATATTGTTTTCATAACTTGAGACAATCTGTTTTGAAAAGCCAAGAAGAGCCCCTAAAGCCTCTTGGGTAAGCCTTTTTTCGTTTCTTATATATTTAATTTTTTCTCCAACTGTGTCCATAATTTTTATTCTTAAAATATAAATACTTGACTTTTGATTAAAAATCTATTACAATAATTTTGTTAGGTTAAATTTCACTTGGTAAATATACTATAAATTAAACCTGGCAAAAAATACAATCTTTGTAAAGTTGTGTGAAGCGGAGCGGAACAACCCGCTGACCAAAGGGAAGAAAAAAGAAGCTAAACACATAATTACATTAGGTTTTCAAATACATCAGCAGTCCGGGAAATTTATTCAGGCGGGAGAGTAAAATTATTTACTTCTTACCCCTGGCTTGGCTGTGGAAAAATTGAACATTGACAGGTTAATAATGTAAGTCGCTACAGATGACATATCGGCGCAGAAGAAAAGAACTTAAACAAGTTTTTAATATCAGCTATCCGGAATTTCCGGATAGTTGCCTTAAGGACTTAAAGAAAGCAAACCCCTTGTGGTATCATGATTTTGCGAATTATGAATTAACTACAAGGGGATGAATATGGATATTTTATCACAATTATTAATGACTGAAACTTTTAAATATTTTTTAGAACATTGGAGAATGGAAACAATGCTAATTATCATGGCTATTTTAATAACTTATGTAATAATGTTAATTCCATTAAATAAATATAAAAATCGTTGTAATTTGTTGCAAGAGACATTAAATACTGCTTTTATACAAGCTTTAAAATTATATCGTATTTTAAAGGAATCAAAAGAAGAAAGTGATATCGAACTTATAAAGTTCTATATCAAAAAATACATAGACGACAGTCTTAAAGAAAGAAAAAAGATAAAGAATAATAAAAAATATAGAAACTAATTAAAGCACCTCCTAAGGGTGCTTTTTTAGCACCCGAAAGGAGACTTTATTATGAACTATGTAATGCACTTTTGCAGAAACAAGAAATGTAACAATGGATGGATTGATAAAGACTTAACCAATGCAAAAGTTAATCCGCCGGATTGGAAATACTGTCGTGAGTGCGCAGAAAAACTTGGTATTGATTATGATAAACAAACACCCACAAGCAATTTAACCCCTGCAGAATTGGAACATAGAAATAAAATTGTAGAACGTGCCTTATTGGCATCCAAGACGAGACAACAGAAAATTAAATCTGCGTCCACAGTAAGGGGGTGATTTCAAGAGTTTACCCTCGGGGTAATGTAATTTATCATCCGAAGAAATTAACCCGCCTTAAAACGGGTTTTATTCCAGAAAAGTTTTTCCATATTTGGGCGGAGCTCCTAGTATAAACTGAATTGATTACGAACACTAATAATTTTCAACTATTCCGCCCTTTTTTTAATTCAATCTTATTGATTTGTGATAGTTGCAGAGGGCTTGAGGTGAAGGAAGTGAAAAGCCCTCTTTTTTTTGAAAGCGAGGTTACAAAATGGTAGAAGCAATTTTGTTTTATATAATCGTAGGCTTTTGGTGCGCCCTTATTATTTGGGGTGAACATCATCCGAAAGCAATGCGCAGGTTAAAGAAATTAATGTATGGAGAAGAAAATATATGAAATCAGCACTAATCAACCATGACCCGATGCAGGGTTCTGACTCATTCTCAAGCGAGTGGGAGTATGCAGTAGAGTGCGGATTTTTCAGCATAGAAGAAGTAAAAGAGTTGTTTAGCGAGGGGCGAATCAATAAACAAGAGCTAGATTATGCCCTTAACTATTTAGAAAGTGAGGTTTAGAAAATGAACTATTTAGCAGAACAGGACAGAGCAAATGTTACAAGCTTCCCTAATGTCGGACAGGAGATTGAAAAAACAAGAGCTGTTCAAGAGGTTCAGGGAGCTATCTTTATGGCTCGACAGTTTCCGAGAGATGAACAGCAAAGTTTTAAAAAGATTATGGAAGCAGCCAAAAGAATGACCTTGGCCGAAAAGGCTACATATTGTTACCCGAGAGGCGGACAGCAAATCAAAGGGCCTTCCGTAAGAGCTGCCGAAACCATAGCTAAATATTGGGGAAATATTTCTTATGGTGTAAAAGAACTAAGCTCAAACCCTATTGAACACACTTCCGAAGTTATGGCTTATGCCTGGGATTTAGAAAGCAACGTAAGAGCGGAAAGAATTTTCAAAGTTCCGCATACAAGGTATACAAAGAACGGCGGAAACACTCTTTTAACTGACCCGAGGGATATATACGAAAGAATCGCTAACGACGGGGCAAGAAGAAAAAGAGCCGTACTTCTTGAAATCCTTCCGGGTGATGTTGTGGAAGATTTCCTTAATGCCTGTGAAAAAACATTAATAGGTTCAAATGATAAACCGCTTAAAGAACGAGTAGCAGACATGCTGGATAAGTTTGAATCCTTAGGGGTAACCAAAGAAATGATTGAAAAGCGTGTAGGTACTAAATGTGACAATTTCATACCTAAAAATATTGTTGATTTGGGCAGTATTTACAACTCTATCAAGAATAATTTTGCACCGATAGAACAATACTTTGATATACCTTCCGCAGCTGAACAGCAAAAAGACAACGCAGAGAAAAAGCTTACAACCAAAAAGAATATTAAAAAAGATGATGAGATGGAAGTATCTCCGGAATTAGAGGCAATGGCAAATGAGTACTACGAAAACATCGAAGAAGAAACGGTTTAAGTTAACAAATGAGAATTACTACTCAAAAGAAGCCAATCAGCGTTATTTTAGCGTAAGTCAGGTTAAAGACTTCCTTAAATGCGAAGCTTACGCAATGGCAAAGATTAACGGGGAGTGGGTTGAAGAACCTACTACCCCGATGTTAATCGGTTCATACGTTGACAGCTATTTTGAAGGAACTCTTGAGGAGTTCAAATCAAAAACTCCTGAACTCTTTAAAAAAGACGGCAGTTTAAAATCTGATTATGTAAAAGCTGAAAGCATAATCCGGAGAGTAGAAAATGAAGAGCTGTTTATGAACTGCATGTCCGGAGAAAAGCAAGTCATTATGACAGGTGAATTTCTGGGAGTCCAGTGGAAAATAAAAATGGACAGCTACATACCGCACCAAGCCATTGTAGATTTGAAAGTAGTGCAAAAACTTCGGGATATATCTTATAAAAACGGATTCAGGCAGAGTTTTATAGAAAAATGGGGCTATGATCTGCAGCTTGGAATATATCAGGAAATTGTAAGACAAAATACAGGTGAGGTTCTGGACTGTATAATAGCTGCTGTAGATAAACAGGATTATCCGGACATTGATTGTATTTTGATTCCGAATGAACAGCTTGAATTCCAAAGAAATCAGCTATTATTCAAAATGCAAAGAATAATTGATGTCAAGAATTACAACGAAGAACCCCGCCGCTGCGGAGTATGTGATTACTGCAGGGCAACTAAGAAGCTTGAGAAATTGATTTTGCCTGATGATTTGATTGTTTTTAATTAATAAAAGCCACCCTTAACAGAGTTGCTTTTAGTGGAGGAATAATGCGTAAAGACGGCTGGATTTTACTTTACAAGAAGTTTCAAGAATGGGAATGGTACGACTATCCTACTGTAAAAATTATTTTTTTACATTGTCTGCTGGAAGCGAATTTTAAAGATGAAAACTGGCAAGGGCAATTACTAAAGCGCGGACAATTTCCGACTAGCATTGAAAAGCTTGCTATGCTTAACGGATTGACCTTGCAACAAACGAGAAACGCACTAAAGAAATTACAAACAACAAACGAAATCAACATACAAACAACAAACCGATATTCAATAATAACAGTAAAAAACTACGATTTATACCAAACAAACAACAAGCAAAAAACTCCCCCAAACAACAAACCAACCCCAGGGGGTTGCAACAAACAAATAGGGGGGTCAAACAACAACACTATAAAGAATATAAAGAAAGAGAGAGATAATAAATTATCTCTCTCTATAAGCGAGAGAGAAATTTTAGAAAAATATCTTTTAAAGCAAAAACGAAAAACCCCAATTGAGGATATTGATGCTTATATAAGCACGCTATCTAAAAACGGGGATTTAGAGAACAAGCTGAACAAAGCTAAACAATGGCAGGAAAGACAAAAGAAAAAGGAGGAGGAAAGCAAGAATAAAGCTAAACAGAAAGAAGAGGAGTGCGTAGAAACTCCGGAAGAAAAAGAGAAAATAAAACAGATTCAGGAAAGGATTAAAAATGACAGAAGAAAGAAAAGCTTTAATTTCAAAAATCAAAATTGAGAATGACCAGACTGCAATTATTGAGTATTCAGAAAATACTGATATGAACGCTTCAAGCGTAACATTCACAGGAAAAGAAAAGGTTACAGAAGAGTTTTCAAAAAAGTTTCAAGAAACAGTAAATAGCTTTGTGGAAATTATTCCGGCGCTCAAAAATGATGTGAGTAAAATCAAAATGAACGCTTTAAGGTTTGTTTACGGTTCAGGCGATAAGCTTGAGAAAGTATCTTATGCAGTTAAATATGAGCCGCAGAAGAATGTTTTAACCAATATTCCGGTAAATTCAATACCTATCTACAAAGAAGAATTTTCAGAAAAGACCTTCTCTGTTTCCGGGAAGGATGAAAAGCTTTTGTATGAGATTTTAGAGCTTGCTCAAAAGTATTTGAACGGAGATACCAGAACTAAACATATGAAGTTAACAGTGACTTAATCACTCTTTTATCCCCCCCCAATGGGGAGGGGTAGGGGAGGGAAAATAATTACAGAATGGAGCTAATAAGATGATAGAGTTTGTAATTCCGGTAAAGCCGGTATCAAAGAAAAATCATGGACAAATTATTATGATGGGAGGGTATCCGAGACTTCTCCCTTCAAAGCAGTACAGATTCTTTGAAAAGGATTGTCTGCCTTACCTGAATATGGTTAAGCTGCACGCCGGAATTATAACCTATCCGGTTAATATTGAATGTCTCTTTTTTATGGATGCGAGGAGGCGGGTTGATTTGGCAAACCTCCTCAATGCCATAGATGATGCTATGGTCAAGTCAGGACTTGTTCTTGATGATAACAAGGATATTATAGCGGCACATGACGGATCCAGAGTTTATCACGATAAGTACAACCCCAGAATTGAGGTTAGGATAACAGAACTTAAAAATTACGAACAGTGGAAAGATTCAAAGAATATACAGAGAAATTTATTTAAAGAAGATTAAGGATAAATAAAATGAAAGAAAAAACAAGAGAAATAAAGATTACAGACAGGGAAAAACGGATTATTGAACTTGTTTCTATAGGATATACCGACTCAGAAATTACACAAGCCCTAAATATGAATATATCAACCCTGAGAGGGGCAATAACTTACCTTTATAACAAAACGGGAACTGTCAATAGACAACATTTAGCCTGTTGGGCTTTGAGAAGAGGAATAATTCAGTAAAAAGGAGCTTATTAAATGTATGAACCAATTACACAAGAGAGGCTGGATAATTACATTGATAAAGTCAGGGAGCTTGATTATCTCCTCAGACAAAAAGAAGCAATAAAAGAAAGAATAGGCAGTTTAAGCGGCATAGATTATTCAAAAATTAAAGTCAGTTCCGGAAACGGAAATAAAGTTAGCGAACAGGAGCGCTATGTTATGGCTTTACAGAAAATTAATACCAGCATTGATGAAATAAGAGCCTTGGTTATCCCTGAACACGAAATAATTAAGACTCAAATCGCACGTGTCAAGAAATGGAATTATAGAAAAGTTCTGATTCTACGTTATTTAGAAAAGTGGAAATGGTCTGAAATAACGGAGGAGTTTTTCGGCTTTGAACCTGATTTTGAGGAGCAAAAATACGAGAAATACAAGGATACTATTATGTACTGGAATAAAAGAGCGCTGGAGGAATTAGACAAAGTTAGCTCAAAACCATACATAAGAAGAGAACATCAGCTTGCTTTCAATCTGGAGGATTAAATATGTCCGGATTTTATGATAAGAATTTGCCATCAGCTCAGGCAATGGCACATATTTTAGAGTTTATAAGATCACTCGTAATAACTTGGGAAGAAGAACAAAACTTAAAAAGACTGCTTTCGTTACCTCAAGAGATACACTACACGAGAGATTTCAAAAAGATAAATAAACTTCTTTTCAAACAAGGTTTAAAGCGTTGTCGTGTGTGCGGAAGAGTTTTAAACATATCTGAGTTTTATAAAAATATGGCACTTTGTAAAAAATGCTATGGCAACAAACGAAGCCAAACAAGAAAGGAGCAGACACAATGAACCCAATAGAACAGATAATAATTGACGGTGTGGATGTTAGCAAATGCGAATTTTATATGCATTATGATTACGGCAAGTTTTCACATGGATGTAGTCTGCATAAAGATATGTTTGGATTACCTGTTTGCTGCGATATTGCAGATTGTTGTAAAGATTGTTATTTTAAGCAGCTTGCCCGCAAGACTGCGGAATGCGAGAGCCTAAAAGAAGAAATAGAAGTTTTAAAAGATAACTTTGATACTGCTACACGAGATTGTAATGAGCTTATAGAAGAACTCAAACAGGAATGCGAGGAGTTGAAAAAGCAGCTTGAAACCTCTGAAGAATGGCGGATTAAAGCAGAAAGTTTAAATGAAAAACTTGAATTGAGAAACACCTGCTACCGCAAGGCTCTTGAGGAGATTGAGGGATTAGTTAAGAACTTTTGTAAAGATTGCGACGATTATGAAGATTGTAATTGGGAGAAAGAAGGCTGCTATTATTCACTTATTCCAAATTTAAAAGACATCATCAACAAAGCAAAGGACGGTAAGCAATGATACCAAAATATTTTAAAAATTTACATTTGATGATTTCAACAATAACAGGAACTCCGAGAATTGTGAATATTGATACAAATAAAACTAATTTTTCTGAAAAATACAAAGACATTCCTAAAGAAGAATGGGAAAGTGCTATAATACAATATTTTAACCATTTTAAAAACGGAACAAGACAGCTATATGTTATTGAAGATTGGAGCTTCTTTATTGGTGGTAAAGCAAAAAATAAAGAGCAATTAATAAAAATATTAGAAAATATTCTTAAAGAAGTAAAAACTTTAAAAGAATAAAGCAAAGGACGGTAACGAATGACGGATAAACAGATAATGATTGATAAGGTTGATGTAAGTGAATGTTTTTGGCTTTGGGTAAATACTGATAAAAACTATAAATCGAGGTGCATTATGAATAAAGATGTTTATAGTCAATGTACTTATTGTAAAGACTACCCTAACTGTTTATTCAAGCAGCTCGCCCGCAAGACGCAGGAGTGCGAGGAGCTGAAAGAGAAAAATCAAAAATTGGAAATGCAATTATGTAATGATTGCGGTGAAAGGGATGATTATAATATTCCTTGCAAAATGATTAGAGATTTAGACTATGGGCTGCAAAAGGAAATTGAAGAAAATGACCGCTACCGCAAGGCTCTTGAGGAGATTGAGCAAGAATTAAAAGAAGATATTTACTGTGAAAGTCAAGAGTGTGGGTGTGATGATTTTGAAGAATGTTTAAATTGCGTGAAAACTCAAATCCTCGACATCATAAACAAAGCGAAAGGAGAAGGGAATGATTAAATACTACTGTGATTTATGCGGCAAGGAAATTCCAGAGTATCGAGAGCATAAAGTAAGTATTAAAGAGAACTGCCTAAGTTCTACTGCCACACTGAATTATGAAATATGTCACGACTGTATGTTGTGGGTGTTCAATAGGATGGACAGACAAAAACAATTAAAGGAGCAAGACAATGAGTAAAGGTTGTTTAATTAGTGACCTTGATACTTTAAGGTCAGATTATTCATATAAAATAAGTATTTACCTTGACAAATTTAGAAGTAACAAACCAATGAAAGAACGAGAGTACAGGCGCTATAAAGCCCTGTATGAAACATATAAGGACGCCTATTATGAAATTGATAATTTGCTTAAAGATATAAGCAGAGGAATAGTTGAATTAAGAAAGAATTGAGGTAATAAAATGACTAACCTATCAAAAGAACTATGCGAGATTTGCGGGATTGAACCGCATGAGGATAAATATTGCTTTTTGGAATGTAAAAATCCGGAGTTATTGGAGGAAAAACAATGCAACTAGATGCAGTTACAGCTTTACGGATATTTAACTACGGAGTTGACTACGGTCAATTACTGATGGAACGAGAGCGTGAAAGTGAAGAATGGGCGGATGGTTTTAATTGCTGTCTTGTGGCTAGAAAAACAGCAATGCCAGCAATGCCGATTGAACGCCGTCAAGCACATAGTGAAGATTGGAAGCAGGCAAAATTAAATAGTTTAACTGCTTTTAAAACGTTGTTATCAGGGCTATTGGAGGAAAACAAATGCTAACATTTAACTTAAAAAAAGAATGGTTTGAAAAAATAAAATCAGGTGAGAAAACTCATGAATATAGGGTTATGAGTGATTATTGGATAGCAAGAATAATGCCTGAATTAAATTTTAATTTTGAAAAAATGAGATTTGAACTTCCATTATATAGATTTACAAATAGAGGATTAAAAGTAGGTGATTCAATTGTTTTTTACTAATGGATACCCAAGTGAAAAAAATAAAGAAAAAAGATTAATGGCTTTAGTAACAAATATTAAATATAATGTTGATGGAAGAGATACAGATTTAAAAGTTAATAAACTTGTTTTTGACATTGAATTTGAATTGATAAAGGAGTGAATATGCGGAATAGTGAATATATATGTGACATTTGTGGGGATAAAATAACGACTAATGAAATAATTAGCGGGAAATCGACAAATGTAAAACTTTATGGGCTTTATTACTCCGATGGAAAAAACCGTTGGATTAAGAAAGCTGTATATGATTGCAGTCATCATATTTGTTTTAATTGCATACAGGCTATTTGTAATATTGCAAAAGAAGAGAAAATAATCTAACTCCCTCGGATCCGGGGGATTTTTTGTGAGGAGATGAAATGAAAACACAGCAAGAAATAGAAAAATATTTAGAAGAGGTTAAAGCAGAGTGGCGAAATTGCAAGAAAATGAAACGTCGCTATCTGGAAACAGTAGCTAGCGGAATAATCAACGCTCTCAACTGGGTGTTGGAAACAGATACACCTTTTGATTTTGATAGTGAAGGAGATGAATAGCACAGAAGAAAGGAGTTAAAATCTAATGGATTTAAATATTAATAAGGAAGATATAAAACAACTTATTTTAAGCCATATATTACTTAAAGGTATTTCAATAAAAGAAATAATTGATGCTTTTTTAAAGTGTGGAGTTGGTGAATACAATATAGGGCTTTTTATACAGGAACTTTTAAAGAAAAATGAAAATGCGTCAGAAGTTTTTATTAAAAATATGAATAAAAAATAACTTAACAATTCCTAAACGCATGATATAGATTAGCTTTAAGCCCTATTTTTAGGGCTTTTTGCTTCATGAATTTTTATTAAGTATTTGGAGGTAAAAACAAAATGCAGTTAATATCGATAAAGGATGCTGCAAATTTATTGCAGACAAAGGAAAGTACTGTTAGAACATGGATTAATAGAGGGCAGATTCCATCTGAACTTATATTCAGAATTGGGCATACTGTTAGAATCCGCCTTGATAAATTTGATAGATGGGTTAGTGGTGATGAGTGTATATAAGAAACCAAACGGCAAATGGTACTGCCAGTTTATGGTAAAGGGCGAGCGTATTCATAAGCTGTTAGATGGGGCAAAAAACAAACAGGAAGCAAAAGAACTTGAAGATGCTGAAAGATATAAGGCGCGACAAAGGCAAAACGGGTTAACGGTATCTGAGGATACTATTTTATTTAAAAAGCTTGCTAATATATTTCTTAATTATTCAAAAACAAACAAAAAGGACTATAAAAGAGATGAAGCAAAAGTTAATCTGTTTTACAAAGAATGGGGAAAGGATATTCCGGTAAGTAAAATAACCCCTGATAGGATAGAGAAATTCAAAGCAAAAATGTTGGAACATTATTCTAATGCTTATGTTAATCGTTATCTTGCTTGTCTGAAAACAATTTTTAATTTAGCAGTAAAGAATCAGCTGGTAAGCTATAATCCTATGAAATCAGTCAAAATGTTAAAGGAAAATAATTATAAAATACGCTATTTAACAATAGAAGAAGAAGCAGAACTTTTTAAATATTTACCGGAACATCTTAAGCCTATTGTTATTTGTGCATTACAAACAGGCTTAAGGAAATCTAATATACTAAATCTAAGATGGGAGTTAGTAGATTTAGATTTTAGGTTTATAGAAATTTTAGCACAGCAAAATAAAGGGCATAAAGTAATTAAGATTCCAATAAGTGATAAGTTAATGGAACTTTTAATTTCATTACCCAAAATAAGTGAGTATGTTTTTGCCAATCCAGAAACTGGCTTACCATATCGGGATATATCAGAGGGGTTTAACAATGCTTGTAATAAAGCAGGGATAGACAATTTCAGATTTCACGATTTAAGACATACTGTTGCAACAAGACTGGTAGAAAAGGGGGTTGATATAAGGACAGTGCAAGAGATATTAGCACATAGCTCTATTGTAACAACTCAAAGATACATGCATCCGACACCAAAACGAAAACTTGAAGCAATTGAAGTATTAAATTCATACTGTTAGTATTTTATTCAAATGAAAAATTACCCACAGATTACACATGACATTAAAAAAGGAGGTTTTTCTAAACCTCCTGAAATATTTGCCCTTGGCCAGACTTGAACTGGCACCGAGGGTGAACCCCGATTGGATTTTAAGTCCAACGCGTCTACCGATTCCGCCACAAGGGCTTGCAAATTTATTCTATTTTCAATCTTCTGCTGCCTAGCCGGTGGAGGCGTCTACCTCCCCTCTCCGCGGACGTGACATTTAGTCACCTCCTCGTCGGCAGAGTGCCACAAGGGCTTGCAGTTTTTATGTCATGCTGAACTTGTTTCAACATCTTACCGGCTTTGAATCCTTGTAAACAAATCCGAAACATTGTAAGCTCCAAGTCAGCGTTGTTTACTTATAAGATCCCGAATCAGGTTCGGGATGACATAGTATTCAGTTTTCAATCTTCCACTGCTTAGCTAATGAAGCTGCAACACTCAATCAATCCGGAGACTTTTCTATAAGTATCTCCCTTGTTGACATTCCTTATGGTAATATAAACCTGATAATAAGTCAAATAAAAAAGAGGGATTAGGTTTCATCCCTCTTTTTAAGCTTTTTAAAGATATTCTAAGCTTCTGCTCCTTCTTTTTGTTTATTCAACATGTCCTGGAGTTTTGACATAATTTCTTCGCTCTTTTCTTGAACGTCTGAAACTATATCATCAGCTCTTTTTTGGATATCTTTTACTGTTGCATCGGTTTTCTTTGCCATATCAGAAGCCATATCTCCAAGCATTTCTCTTGTTTCTTCCCCTGATTTTGGTGCTAAAAGAATACCTGCTACTGCGCCTAATGCGGCACCTACAGCAAAACCTGCAAAAAATCTCATTACTGACATAATATTTTCTCCTTCTTTCGTAGTTTAACTTTTGTTATAAAAATTTTTATCGGTAAACAGGGCTAGATTGTATGCTTACTTTTTCTTTTTAGAAAACATATTAAATGCCGTGCATAAACCGGAGAAAAAACCTCTGGTTGCTTTTCCGGTCAGAGAAGTAAGCTTGCCGACAAATTTTAAAGGTGTTTTTGAAACAAATTCTTTTACTTTGTTGATACCTTCATCGGTTTTAATAATAAACCCGCTTATTATTTCTACGGATTTATTAACATTTTTCAGCGTCGGCTCTAACTCTGTTTTTACAATAGTTGTTGTCTCATCAATATTTTTAGTAAGTTTTGATAAGTCAAACAAAACTTTTACCAGCATTGCACCTACAAGGATTACGATAATCCCCGTGGCATATGACAAAAAAGTTAAACCTTGATACAATTGTTCAATTTCCATTTAGAATCCCTTCTTTAGTTGAAATCGTAGTCATTGATTTCTTCTAATTCTTTTGCTTTTCTCATCTTTGATGATTTTAACATGTTCCCGAATTTTTTATATTGCCTTTCAAGCTTATATTTTAAAAGGTCAATTGATTCAAGAGCTTGTTTTTTTGCTTCATTTACGGCAGGGGAATGTTTTTCTGCCAAATCGCATACAGTTTCTTTAACCTTTTCGCGCATCTCGGAACCCGGACACGGCGCATATAAGATTCCTGCAACCAATCCGCCTACCATACCCGCTAAAAGTCCGAGACCGAAGCCTATTGATGATTTATCTTTGCTCATAATATACCTCTTTCCTTAGTTATTGTGCTAACCCATTATACCACAATCTGCAAGAGTGTTAAACCCTTTGCGATAGTTTTTATTGCTTTGGATTTTCTTAGTTTTTTGATTATTTTTAAGTTTACTTTCCACAACAAAATTCCGGCAAGTAATTTCATTGTAATTCTTAAAGCCATATCTTCACGTTTTTTTATTAGACGTTCACTATAGTCTAAAACCAATTCCTTTATCTGAAAAGAAATAGCTTTTATTAATGAGCAGATATCTTTTATACCAGGCTTAATCTGAATAACAGTCTCATTAAGCGCCAAAATTTTTCTATCCAGTTTTACAAGATTTATTATAAGCGCGAACCCGATTATAATTTCCGCGATAAAGACTATTGCTGTTAAAAACTTAAAAATCATATGTTTCCGTTTGTATTTGTATTATTATAAGATTATATTTTATAAGCTGAAAAAATAAAATACGCTTGGAGTATTATTTATTTGAGGAATATGAGAGTTGAAAAACAGGTTCAAATTCTTTTTATCACTAATTATCGCTAAATTTTTATATCTGGGGCTAAAAATAACAAAGCTTTCTTCTGGCACCTCTTTTATAGGAATGCTGGTTTTAAAGATTTGTCCGGATTTTTTAACTTATGCTAATAACTACATTCAAAACTCAAAGATTAATGTAACCGGAACAAACGGAAAAACAACGACATCCGGACTTATTACACATTTACTCAGAAAAAGCGGGAATTTCGTAATAAACAACTCTATGGGCGCAAATATGCTGACGGGAGTAGTTAATGCTCTGGCCCTTCAAATTAACCCTTTCCAAAAAGCGGACTATTCTGTTATAGAATCGGATGAAGCTTATTTGGAGAAAATTTACGACAAGTTTGACGCAAATTATCTCGTAGTTACAAACCTATTCAGAGATCAGCTGGACAGATACGGCGAGCTTGCCACAACAAAAAAACTCATCCAAAACGGCATTGATAAAAAAAACGGGTTACAATTATTTTTAAACGCGGATGATCCTCTTGTATCCACTTTTAAATCCGGCATAAATCCGATTTTTTACGGGATAAAAGATGTTATTTACACAGAAGAAAGCCTAAAACAAGCTTCTTCTACGGAAGAAGTCTTTAACTGCCCGCTCTGCGGGAAACCGCTTCAATATAAGAAAAAGTTCTTCGCGCAGCAGGGGCATTATTACTGCGATTGCGGATATAAAAGACCTGAACCTGAATATTCTGCGGAAGTTGTTTTGCACAAAACCCATTCTGTTATAAAAATGAACGAAAGAGAGTATACAATTCCGCTTGTAGGACTTTTTAATGCCTATAATGCACTCGCGGCAATTGCTTTATGTGAAAAGCTCGGCATAAAGGGAATCGAAAACAATCTTTCTTCTTTTAAAGTCGCATTCGGAAGAAGCGAAATTAAATATTTAAACGGTAAAAGGACACTTATACAGTTAATCAAAAATCCTATAGGTGCAAATGAAGTTCTAAAAACCGTGGATTTAGATTCACAGATTTTGATAGTTATTAACGATAATTACGCCGACGGTCGTGATGTCTCATGGCTCTGGGATGCGGAGTTTGAATTCTTAAAAGGCGCTAAAAGAGAAATTATTGTATCCGGAATCCGCGCTTATGATATGGCATTAAGGCTAAAATATGCCGGAGTAGAAAATATCAAAATTATTCCTAAAATAAAAAAGGCTATTGATTATGCAGGCAAAACGGCGGATAATAATATTACAATTTTACCGACTTATACAGCTTTATTAAAAATCAATAAAATAAGAAAATTAAGGAGTAAATAAATGTTACTTGGCGTAAACATAGATCATATAGCTACTTTAAGAAATGCAAGAGGCGGGGTTGAACCTGATGTAATTGCTGCAGCAAGAATCTGCAAAGACTGCAAAGTCGCATCAATTACGACCCATTTACGCGAGGACAGACGGCATATTAAAGATAAAGATGTGGAAGAAATAAGGATGCTCCCTCGTGTACGCTTAAATCTTGAGATGGCAATGACAGATGAGATGCAGGAAATTGCTTTAAGACTTCGTCCGCATGCTGTCTGTATCGTACCGGAAAAAAGGCAGGAGTTAACAACCGAAGGAGGACTTGACGTAGAAGGGCAATTAAAGCGTGCTATTGAGTTTACAAAACCGCTTTTAGAAAAAAATATTGAAGTAAGTTTCTTTATTGATCCGGATGTACACCAAATTTCTGCTGTATCAAAAACCGGAGCCCCATTTATAGAACTCCATACAGGCAGATACTCGGAAGCTTTCGGAACAGGAGAAGAAGAAAAAGTGTTTGAAGAGCTTAAGGGTGCTGCAATATTTGCCCAGAATTTCGGACTGAAAGTTAATGCAGGACACGGCCTTAATTACAGGAACGTTTCCAGAATGCATGAGATTCCTAATCTTGTGGAATTAAATATCGGGCATTCAATTATTGCAAGAGCTGTTTTTGTAGGTCTTGAACAAGCTGTAAAAGAAATGAAAGCTTTATGTGAAGGAGTGCAGAATGTCTAAATCAAAAGAAGAAGTTGTAAAAGAAATGCAGCTTGTCGTTGAGCAGATGAGACTTGACGATATTGAAGAGAATCCGGATTGTGAGCATGAGTTTTTTGTTTGCGATGCCTGCGGCGGAACCAAAGATTTAGCGGGCTCCGTACAATACGGTGAATACAGGCTGTGTAATGATTGTGTCTTATTTGCGGAAGTAGGTTTTGAACTCGGTCAGATTAAAGATATAAAAGAACTCATTGATGCAATGGAAGATAAAAGGCTTGAAGCCGACTGTGAGTTTTTAAAAATGGAACAAAAAAGAATAGAAAATTAGGTCTTGGACTTTAGCTATACATTTCCCCCTATTTGTTATAAAATACAGTCGGGAGAAAAATTCAACTTACACGAGGTGAAATATAATGTGGGAATATTCAGAGAAGGTACTTGATCACTACAGAAACCCGAGAAATGTCGGAAAAATCGATGATGCGGATATCGTCGGTGAAGCCGGTTCTCTTGCCTGCGGTGATTCATTAAAACTTTATATAAAACTTGACGGAAACATAATTAAAGATGCTAAATTCCAAACTTTTGGCTGCGGCTCTGCCGTTGCAAGCTCAAGCATTCTAACCGAAATGATAATCGGAAAGACATTAGATGAAGTCAAAAAAATTACAAACAAAGATATAGCAGAAGCTTTAGGCGGGCTTCCGCAGGAAAAAATGCACTGCTCAGTAATGGGACAAGAAGCTCTGGAAGATGCACTCAAAAAGTATTATAAAGAAGAAGACGGATGGGAAGAACTTGAGATTACAGGATCTTCTGACCATCAGGATAAAGTTATCTGCACCTGCTTTAATGTAACAGAAGGACAGATTCTTGAAGCTGTTAAAATCAACGGACTAAAGACCGTTGAAGAGGTTACAAACTATACCAAAGCAGGCGGAGCCTGCGGAAGATGCAAAGGCGCTATTAAAAATATTCTTGATGAATACTGGAAAAATGAAACACCGGCGGAGCTTACACCTACCCAGAAAATTCTGAAAATAAGCAAGGTTATTGATCAGCAGATTTCACCGCAGCTTCAAAAAGACGGCGGAGATATTGAGCTTGTCGATGTAGAAGGAAATACCGTAAAAGTTAAACTTACAGGCATGTGCAGCGGATGTAAAAATGCATCTATGACTATTAAAAACTTTGTTGAATCTGTTTTAAAAGATAAAGTCGATTCAAAACTTGAAGTAGAACAGGTATAATGAAAGCCCCTCACCTTAGCCCTCTCCCGCCGGACGAGGGTATAAAGTAAAAAATAGCAGATAGGACATTATACCAACAAAATCTGGAATACAAAATTGAACTAAAAGGACAGAAAATGATTTATTTTGATAATAACGCAACAACCAAAGTTGATGAAAAAGTACTTGAAGCAATGCTTCCATACTTAAAAGAAGATTACGCTAATCCTTCAAGCATGTATGATTTTGCAAAGAAACCCGCTGCCGCGATAAAAGAAGCCAGAGGGAAAATAAAAGATTTCCTCGGCGCAAACAGTGAAAAAGAAATTTTCTTCACATCCTGCGGCTCTGAATCTGCAAATATGGCAATCAAAGGGACTTTAAGCTGTAATAAAGAAAAAAAACATATAATAACAACAAAAATTGAACACCCTTGTGTTTTAAATCTATACAAAGCACTGGAAAAAGACGGCTACGAAACAGACTATATCTCTGTTAACTCTGAAGGCGAACTTGATATAGAAGAATTAAAAAGCAAAATCAGAAAAGATACGGCGCTTGTATCTGTAATGTATGCCAATAACGAAATAGGAGTTATTAACCCTGTTGAAGAAATCGCAGATATTGTAAAAACAATATCTCCTGAAACAATATTTTTTGTTGATGCAGTTCAAGCAGGAGGTAAAATTCCTATCAACATTAAAGATACTCAAATCGATATGCTGGGAATTTCTGGACACAAGTTCCATGCACCGAAAGGTGTAGGAGCTTTGTACGTAAGACCGAGCGTCAGGCTGACTCCGCTTATCAACGGAGGGCATCAGGAAAGAGGCTTAAGAGCCGGTACGGAAAATGTTCCGTATATTGTCGGTATCGGAAAAGCCGCAGAACTTGCAATGGATTCACTGGATTATGAGATGAAAGAAGTTAAAAGACTCCGCGATAAGCTGGAAGAAGGTATTTTAAAGAATGTATTTAACGCACGATTAAATTCTTCCATTAAAAACAGAGTTCCAAATACATCTAATATAGGATTTGAATACGTAGAAGGCGAACTGATACTTTTGCACTTAAGCGATATTGGAGTTTGTGCAAGCTCCGGAAGCGCATGTACTTCCGGCTCGCTTGAACCAAGCCATGTATTAAGAGCTATGGGAATACCGTTTACGGCTCTACACGGTTCAATAAGATTCAGCCTTTCAAGATTTTCTACAGAAAAAGAAGTTGATTACGTTATAGAAAAACTTCCTGCTATAATGGATAAACTAACATCTATTTCACCTTATCAGGATGAATTAATGAAACTTAAACAACGAAGAGGATAAAAAATGATAGATAGAATGCTGGAAGAACTTGGAAAATTTGCGGCAACCCATATGAAATTTATTATAGGAGTTATCATAAATATATTTCTTATTTGGGGATTTTGCAAAATTATAGATGCATTTCAACATAATTTGGAGAAAAAACTTTTAAGAAGAAATTCTGATTCCCCGCTTTTAAATCTCATGCCTGTTTTGACAAAAATCTTAAAGGCACTGGTTATATTTATTTTACTTGCCGGTTTTTTACAAAGCTTCGGCTACAATGTAGCTTCTCTCATTGCCGGATTCGGAATTACAGGTTTGGCAGTAGGTTTTGCAGCTAAAGAAGCTATAGGAAATATCTTTGGGTCTTTCGGTCTATTAGCAGACAGAGTTTACAAAATAGGAGAATATATTAAATTTAATGGATACGAAGGAACTGTTGAAAATATTAATCTTCGTTCGACTACAGTAAGAAGTCTTGAAGGGTTTGCAATTAATGTACCTAATAACCTGCTTGCAAATGAAGAAATCACAAATGTTTCTCAAACAGATCGAAGAAGAATTGATATTACTGTTAATATTGAATACGGAACATCCAACGAAAAAATTGACCGCGCTGTGGAAATTTTGAAAGAAATTGCCCAAAGGGATGAGACAATTTTGGAAGGCGCAACCGCATTTATTGAAAACTTGGCAGCGAGTTCAATTGATGTCAGACTTGTTTGCTACACCTCAAAAGCTTCCTGGGGGGATTTTGTTCTGGAAAAAAGCCGGGTAATTCGTGAAATTATTCACCGCTACCGCGAAGAAGGCATTGAATTTGCATTCCCTTCTACAAGTGTTTATATGGCAAAAAATGAAAATTAAAATTATTGCATTAGGAAAAATTAAAGAAAAGTTCTTAAAGGACGGAATTGATGAATTCTTAAAAAGACTTACTCCCTATGCTGCGCTAGAAATCATTGAACTTTCTCCTGTCGAAATAAGAAATGATCAGATTGAAAAAGCTCTTGACGAAGAGGGTGAAAAAATTCTTTCACACATCAAAGAAGATTCGTACGTAATAACATTAGAAATACAAGGTAAAGAACTATCTTCAGAAGATTTTGCACATAAGATAAATGAAATAACAATATTAGGAAAATCCGAACTTGTTTTTGTAATCGGTTCATCCTGCGGGCTCTCACCAATTGTTTCTAAAAGAGCTGATTTTAAACTAAGTCTTTCAAAAATGACTTTTTTGCACCAGTTTGCAAGACTTCTTCTTGTTGAACAAATCTACAGGGCATTTAAAATCTTAAAAGGTGAAACTTATCATAAATAAAAAATTTATTTCTTTTTTTCTTTAATCACGACTTCTTGAAATAAATTATAGTTCGGAACATCATAACCCAGTCTTATAAGTTTATGCAAAGCATATTTCATGGGATTACATTTCTTCTTACTTTTATAAGCTTTTATATTGAATAAATCAAAATCTTTTATATCTTTTGGGGTTGCAATATTATTTTTTGGTTTAAAGCGGTAAAAAATGATACCGGGCTTTTCTTTCTTTACAAAAATACCCACTTTTAAGTAAACATCTTTATAACAGGTTGCTATATTTTTCTCCGCAGCTATTAATTTTTCCATTTTACCTTTTTCTTGAGCATATTCTACTATTTTAGACAGAGACTTGCACGGCAAGAATTGCGCTTGAAAAGAAGGTGTACTTAAATTTATATTTTTAACGTCCATATGCGTATTAAAACTTGTAAAATTTTTTTTTTGCCAGATTTGTAAATTTTTATTACAATTTATCTTAAAATTAGCAAAAAAAAATTTTACTTTATTAAATATTAAAAATACTATAGGAGAAATTTTTCATGACCATGATTGAGCGAGTTAATATTTATAATGTAACATCATCTTATACAACAAATAAAATACAGAAAACAAATTCTGGATTATCTTTTAGAGGAAATCTAACCTTTAGCAAAAAAATCAAAGAACCAAACAAAGTTATTAAAGGCTTAACCTCTTTAATTGGTTCATTAGCCGCATTTTTAGGAATAAATAAAATAAAGGAGACATCTCCGATAACTATTGAATATACAAAAGCAAAAGAAAAAAATCCGGAACTCGTAAAAATTTTGAGTGAAAAAACACATTCTTGGGGAGAAGATAATACTTTTGAAAGCAAAAATTTTACTCCAAAAGAGATAGTTGAAATATGTAAGATTTTTGAAGATGATCCAATTACAGCATTTAATCTTGCAAAACTTGTCGAAAATAAATATGATGGACCGGGCATGAATTTATCCGATGAGCAGGTTGATTATCTTATTGAAAAAGTTAAAAAAGATAGTAATACCGCAGAATATTTCAGCACTCCTTATCCTCAAGAAACTGTAACTTTATTAAAAACCTATGACAATTATCCGAATGCAACTAAATATTTATATGAGACCAGAAAAAACTTCTGCGGAAGATTGGGAACACTTAGTGTAGAAGATATTGCTGAACTTGCCGAAAGTTATGAAAAATATCCTGCTGCTGTCGAGTTTCTGGCAGGAAAAACAACAAGATATAAGAATAAATATAACGCTGAAGATATTAAAAAATTAGCCGAAGTATCGGATAAATATCTTGAAGAAGTTAAGCGATTATGCAGATATAATAAAACCAAAGAATTTACTCCGGATGATATTATAAAACTTGCTCCGATTTACCATGAAAAACCGGAAGAGATTGAACTTCTTTTAGGTGCATCAATGGAACCGGATGAAATTAAGGCAAAGATTCTTCAGTAAGAATGTTTTTTAGATTCAACCAAAAAGGGCGGGATTCTTCGGATCCCGCCCTTTATAATTTTAGCTGTCAACCGGTTTTATTTTACAAAGAATGTAGCATTAACATTTGCGTTAATTTTTACAACTCCGTTAGAGATAGTAGTTGCGCTTTCAGCTGCACCTGCGCTGTCAGCAACTGCTGAGAGCATATTTTTTGCCATATAGAATCTTGGTGTGTTGTAGTTGTTAGCACTGCAGCTTACATCAAAGGTTCTTACTCCGTCAACTGTTGTTGAAAGAGTTTTTGCAATAACGCCTGCTCTTTTTTGAGCTTTTTCTGATGCAATTGAAATTAAATCATTACACTGTGCTTCGTAATTAGAAACAGAGAATGTAAGATTATCAACGTTTGTAGCACCTGCAGCTATTGCACTGTCGATCATTTTTCCTACTTTATCAATAGATTTTGTATGTACAATAACTCTGTTTGATACTTCGTATCTGTCAAAATTTTTCTTAGAGCCGTTATATGTATAAATTGGAGAAGCGCTAAAATCAGCAGTCTTAATGTAGTCTCCATTTTTAGTATCAATCATTGATTTTAATTGAGCAAATACTTTATCTGAGATTTGCTTGTTTTCAGTTGTAGCTTTTTGCATAGATTTTGTATCTGATGTTTGTACTGCAAAAGAAATTTCTGCAACATCAGGAGCAACTTCTGTATTTGCAGTTGTGTTTACTGAAACATATCCTCTTTCGGGATTGTTTAATGAAACTGCCTGGGTGGAAAGTGTTGTGCAGCCTGCAAATAAGCTTAATACGGTAATTGCAATTAATGTCTTTTTCATAAATAAAATTCTCCTTCTCACTACCTATATAATCATACCATACAAATTATTAACGACAGAAAATAAAAAAAGTTCATTAATGGTATAATAATTTTATGAAATCTTTAATTTGGAAATCTAAAACGGACAAAACTATTGAGCTTGTACAGAAACCTTACCCGAAAATTTTAGAAGCGAGAGATGCGATAGTAAGAGTTACTATGTCGAGTATTTGTACAAGTGACTTGCATATAAAAAACGGCTTCGTTCCAAATGCTCAAGAGGGCGTAACTTTAGGGCATGAGTTTGTCGGAGAAGTCGTAGAGATAGGAAGCGGAATAACCAATTTAAAAGTTGGGGACAGAGTAAGCGCGAACTGTGAAACTTTTTGCGGGGAGTGTTATTTTTGTAAAGAAGGGTTTATAAATAATTGCCAAAACGGTGGCTGGAAGCTGGGATGCTCAATCGATGGCTGCCAGGCGGAGTATGTAAGAGTTCCTTATGCTGATACGGGTTTAACTAAGATTCCTGAAAATTTGAGTTATAAAAACGCCCTTTTTGTTGGTGATATACTGGCAAGCGGTTATTTTGGAGCTGAACTTTGCGAGGTTTCACCGGAAGATACTGTTGCGGTAATAGGCTCTGGTCCGGTTGGGCTTTGTGCCATGATTTCGGCTAAAATAATGGGTGCAAAAACTGTTATAGGAATTGATATAGATTCTTTACGGTTAAAAGTTGCTAAGGAGCAAAGTCTTGCCGATTACATATTTAATCCGCTGGAGTGTGATATAGAAGAAGAGATTAAAACTCTTACCTTTGGTCGCGGAGCAGATAAAGTTATTGAAGCTGCAGGCGGAGAAAATACTTTTGAAATGAGCTGGAAAATCGCTCGTCCTAATGGAATTATTGGTGTAGTTGCGATGTATGAAAAGAATCAAACACTTCCTTTGCCTCAAATGTACGGTAAAAATCTTATCTTCAAAACAGGAGGCGTAGACGGAGTTCATTCCGCAAAGCTTCTCAATTTAATATCTGAAGGAAAAATAAATACGGATTTCCTGATAACTCATACTTATACTCTTGATAAGATTGAAGAAGGGTATAAGCTATTTGAAAACAAACCTGAGTTTTGTCTCAAAATAGCAGTTGATAGCGGCTCATAATTTGCGACTCTTGCGTCGACCTGTTATTTCGGGCTCTGAGCCTGAATCTGTTTTACTCGTAAGTAGTGAATAATGGTTATTAAATAAGTTTGTACTTTTCTTTTTCTTTATTTGCGAGACAAAGAAAAAGAAAAGTACGAAAAGAAAAAGAAAACACGCACTGCTGCATTTTTCTGACGAAAAATGCCTGAGAAACTCCCTCTCCTTAGGGAGAGGGCTGGGGTGAGGGGTTGGTCTTAATCACTCAGTCACTCCTCCCTATTCACTAGTCACTAGTCACTCCCTCCGACTCATGATTCACGACTCCTACCCATTTATTTACCCCTAACCCTATTTAATCTTTTTCAAAGCAGATATGAAATTGAAATGTTCAACATCACCATCTACGGTGGTTAAAAAGACTTGTGCGTGTTCCTCGTCACCGGAAGAAAGCGGCGGGATAAGTTCTAATTCTGCTGAGTAATAATTAGCATCATTAGAATTCCCCAGAGAACTTCTGTTAGCAAGTCTGTTTAAAGAGAAGTTTCTTAAAAATCCTTCAAGACCTTTGTTTTTGCTTGTAAATTTGGTATAAATTCTCAAAGAAGCATCTCTTGTTCCTAAGTCAAATCTTCCCATTATTAAGGTTGCAAGCTGAGCGGCAGAAGATTTTATCTGCATTCTTTCAATTACATTATCTTTAATATCAAGGGTTCCTGATATTTTATCAAATCTTCCTTCCGGAATATTGACCAAATCAAACAACGTTGACGGACTAATCATAGCCATAGGATTTCTGAACAAAGAAACAAAGTTAAGCGCATATTCTACAAGCCCGACTTTCTGGATTGTACCGTTATTGATAGAAAATTTCATCATCCCGTCCAGTTTAAAGTCTTTGTCGGCAGTTAAATCAATTATACCGCTGGCTTTACCAGTTATTTCCCTCTTCAGGCTTAATAGTGCAGTTGCAATTTTGTCTGAATCAACATCTTTAACTCCGAGGGTAAAATGGAACAAGCTGTTAACCAGATCGCATCTGACTTTAACTGAAGAATGCCCGTCAGCAAAGTCAAATCTGTTGGAATCTATGCTTAAATTGCCATCTTTATCTAAAGATGCTGTTGCTTTTAGGTTTCCAAAATTAATTTCCTTGAATTTACCGCTGTCAAGAGTAAATACGGCCTTATTAAGTACAACAATCCCCAAAACAAATGCAGGCATTGCTTCGTCACCTGCTGCGGTTTCGGTATTATTTTCCATGGCGTTCATAAACTCTTCTTCAGCTTTGGCTTTTTCGACTTCTGTTTGAGCTGTCGGTTTCGCAGCAGGCGGTTCAAGAAGCTTGCCCAAATCTATTTTATCAATACTTAACTTAACCCCTTCTATTATAATCGGAAATGATATTTCGTTTAGTATGCTTCCGCCGAAGGTGTAAGTTGAACGTCTGAATTTGCCTGTTGAATAGAACAGCAGACGGTTTTTGGTGGTTTTAAAATTACCTTCTTTAATAAATAATCTTGCAGAAGGAATAATAACTTTATCAGCTTTAAGATTTCCTTTTAAGACAGGATGTTTTCCCCTGTCTATATATTCCAGATTGCCGGAAATTGTACCTTTTCTGAATACTTTTTGACCTAAAAATACATTAAGAAATTCACTCGGGAGCGGTTTTGGGATATCAAATCCAAAATCAAGAATCTTGGAATTTTGAGCCAGATCCACATTGCCGCTAAGTGTTAGAATCGGTTTTATCTTACTGTCTTTGTTGATTTCGGATGCTATATAATATTTAATATTTTCAATATTTAAAATATTTCCGAGAAGGTGCATATTGCAGACAATTGCACGATCGTAGCTTGCAGGACTTAGAGAAGATCCTTCCAATAAAATGTCATTTCCTTTAGTTAGAAGGGCCATATAATTAACATCAATATTATTGTATTTAGAAAGTATTTCAACTCTTGTTCCTGCAGGTTTTTCTCCAATCATTGTTACATTGATACCAATAAGTTTAGATAGATAATTTCTGGTAAAATCATCAGTCATAACAGTATCAACCGTAATTTTGGTATCGACGGATTTGTAATAATCTTTTACCTCTCCGTAAAGTTTGAGTTTATTCTCCTTTTTCCCGCCGTAATATCCGTTAAAATCTTTAAGCGTAATATTTTCCGGAGTCATAGTAATTTTTCCGGTTCCAACATTTACCGGCATAGCTGCCAAAGAACGCAGATTAAAGAATCCGTCGCGGAGAGTAATATCACCTTCCAGACCTTTTTTAGTCATTAAGATATCAAAATCCCCGTAACCCTTTAAATTTTGGGTCTCAGCAAGGATATCACTTCCGTTGGCCAGAATTAAGTTTAGTCCAAGAAGGTCAGCTCCATCTTGAACATTAAAGTTCTTAGATTCTGCTTTTACTGCAAATCCTTTTTTGCCGGCTATTGATTTTAGAGTTATTTTAGACTTATTAATATTTATAGGACAATCTTTAATAATAAGTCTCTTTTTATCAATATAAAAACTGTTGTTGTCGTTAATTGTAATCTTTGTTGTATGACTGCCTTTAGTAAGGATGGCATCTACAATGAACCTTACATACTTAGGATTTCTTTTTTCTTCTATCAACATTTTCTTGCCAAGAAGTTTTAATTTTACTTCATCTGATAAAGATGCCGTAATTTCACAGTTGTTTATATAAAATTTTGAATCAAATATTTTTAACTTAAACGGAAGCGGTTTAGCTTCTTCTTTCTTTTCTTCATTATTGGCAGGCAAAAGCGCCATAATTTTATCTACGTCCGCGAAAACTGAATCGATACCGAGTTCTTTGAATGTAATATTCCTGTTAAAAATAAGTCCGAACGTAAAATCTGTTTTAAAATCTTTTAAAACAAGCAGATTTTCGTCCCCTTTCTTAACAGATAAATTTTTGCACCCGATAATTAATCTCGGAAGAATACTTGTTTCAAGAACGGGTTTTTCTACCGTAAGTTCGACACCAAGAGTTTTTGCGGCGATTTCTTTTGCTTTATTAATTGCAAAATCACTTGTTATAATTTTAGGTAACAATATTGTGTAAAATGCCATCCATAAAAGGACTAGTGCAACAATTATAAATAATACAGCATGCTCAATTCTTATTTTTTTCATATTCCATCCTCAAAAAAAATTATAGCATAGAGAACATTTTATGTTATCATATCGGTATGAAAAAGTTTATTTCCGTTTTAATAAGTCTGATTGTTTTGTCATCATCTGTTTTTGCTGCCGGTGAGGTTACTGTCTACAGCGATTCCGGCAAATTTGGATTACAAGATGAGAACAATAATATTATAACCAAACCCGTTTATAAAAAACTAATACGCTTAGGGGATAATTCTTTTATAGCGCTTAAGGGAAGCAGGTATGGTATTGTTTCAAAAGACGGAACTATTCTTGTTAATTTTAAATACTCCCACGCAGCGAGACTTCTGGGTAAGTACGCCAAATTTAGAAACGGAAAAGGCTTCGGGCTCTATGATGAATACGGTAATGTCGTAATTCCGCAAGAGCAGGATACCATTG
>CALUTG010000002.1 GCA_944323615.1 Candidatus Gastranaerophilales bacterium | reverse complement strand
GGCATTAAGGGTCGTCATGGAAACGCGCACAGCATTCTTAATCATTTGTATAAGATTTTATTTAGGAATACACATAACAAATAAATCTTATATACTTAATATATATCAAAAGTATATATTTCTCAAGTGTTTTGTTAAGAAATATTACAAAAAATGCCCGATTTTGAGGAAATTTTTACAAAACTTTACAATCCTGGAGGAATAATCTTATGTCCGCAAGCCGCTCTTCTACCGTATCAGTGAGGTTTTTAAGCATAAATTCCAGATCTTTTGGTCTGCGGAATCTGGTATGGAAAAATAATACGGTTATAACAGAGTTCATTAAACTATTTTTTGCATCTAATATTTGTTTATAAATAACCGGATCTATAATTTCTTTATTCTCACAAAGAAGCGTAAATAAATCCCCGAACCACCACTGTACTTCTTCCACATTATTTGCTCTAAGTCCTTTTAATGCTTGTTTTAAATAATTATGTGCTTTTGCGTATACTTTTTCTAAGTGTTCTTTTTTCTTAGGCAGGACTTCTTTAAAATAATGCATTGTCTGCTTATATCCGCTTTCAATAAGCTTTCTTCTTGCGTCTTTATTCAGATTAAAATCAGCGAAGAAGATATCTCCCGTATTGATTCTTACACAGTCAAAACGGTCATTTGCTCCATAGATTTCTGATACAAAATCAGTTGCGACATCTGTAACGCAGCTATAAATAGTATTAATAAATGATATAGGGTTTGAATCACTTTCGCTGCAGGCACCTTCCAGCCTGAATTCCAAAATTCTGCTCTCAGAATTTCTCAATGTGTCGGTGAGTCTCCACATTGGTGATGCTTTTTGTAAATCTCCGTCTACCAAATCCGCATCGTTATACTTATATGGAGGCATAAGCCCTGGCATACTAGATGATATTCTGACAGCCTTCGCTACTTCAAAATCAGGGGTGGCGGTTTGAGAAAATTCTTGTGTGCTGAAAGTTTTAAGATTAGTCGTTATAACAACAAGGTTTTTCTCTATATCATTGAAAACCACAGGTCTTTTTTTTACCTGTTCTTCTTTTCTGGATATAAGTTCATTTATCCAATCTACAAAAATTTCTCCTTTACTGAGCGCAAAAGGTTTATTAAATCCGAGATGAATATCTTTAAAGAGTTCAAAGTTAACCTTTATAAAAATATTTTCAAGTTCATAAGATTTATACCCGCAGGCAAGGAGTGCTGCAAATATTGAGCCGACAGAAGAGCCTCCTATGATGTCATACTCTATATTGAGTTCTTCCAGAGCCCGGATTGTGCCAATATATGCTAATCCTCTTATTGCTCCCCCTCCGAATAAACAAGTATATTTTAACGGATTCTTCATCTAAACAGCCCTCGTTTTTATTTAATTATATCATAACAGAAAACTTTACGAATCAGGGTCAAATGACCTACTGTCGTTTACTGAATGCTCCCTTATTTTCAAATGCTGTTTGTTGATAATGCTGAATCTCTTGAGATGGTATTTTATAAGTTTTTTTACTATTTTCTTTTTTTAGGAATACTCCGCATATTGGACCTTCAAAAACAAGAGTCCATTCATCAGATTTTTTTAGGATGTCATATACCGGAATTGTCTTATCCGGCATAAGTATATCTGTTGGATAGAGCCGGTAGATATCTTTCCAATTTTGGTTATAAAGCTCAAAATCCAGTAGAGTCTTAAATTCTTTATCATAATAAACTTCCTCATATCTCCCGTCCATATAGATTAAATTATCTGGATAAAGTTTATATGATACATAACTTCCAAAACCAAAGGCTGTCAAAATATTTCCTTTGATATTATTAATTCTTATAAATTCTGTTTCCAGTACCGGGAATTTCCCTGTGGTTACACGTGCTGTGGCAGGATGGGTATACGGAAGCTTAAATAAGTATAGGAAAATAAGTATATATGCGGCTTTTTCAATGAATTTTATTTGTTTCTTACCGATTAATCTCATTATATCGTTGTAGCATAAGCTTGCAATAGCAATTATTGCCAGCGGAAATAGTTTGACATGTATAATTCCAAGCGCTGCAGTAACTGTTAGGACTATGCCTTTTGTAATATTGATTTTTTTAGATTTTATAATATTTAGTGCAGTAATAATGACGGCAAAAATTGTAACACAAAATGCCGGATAGTAGTAAATAACATGTTTTTGTACAAAAACGGACCACCACTCCGTAATATATTTCCTGTTTTTTGTATTGGCTGAAATAAGAAAATCCAGATATTCAAATCCATAAGGGTTAATTGCCAGCAGTGGTGTTGATATTAGAAGTACAAGAAAATATTTTATCCACGGTTTTCTTGAGAGAATTGCTCCGACCATATACATAAAAATTAAACCAAGTCCTGATACAACACCTCCGTGAATATTGTTCCACAGTATAACAATAGGTGGTATAATCCAGATTAAATTTTTTGCTTTACCTTTATCTGTTTTTTCCAGTATGTAAAGAAACATACTAAAGAAGAAAAAACTGAACATATGGCATCTTACAAGAGCCGGATTTAAATGTGCAAACAGGAGGAGAAATAACCCCATAAATGCAAGACTTGCAGGATATGCATGTTTTTGGAGCTGCTGAGTTTTTATTACGAAATATGCTGTTCCCAAAAGTGCAAGTGCCTGAAAAATAACAAACCCGAGAACTCCAAAATATTTGAAGAATAGGTAAAAGACTACACTGGCACCCCATTCGTGGTCGTACCATATATGGGTTGGGGTGTAAGAGAGAACGTCTGGATACAAAAATTCTTTAGCTTCAACTAAATGTTCTCCTACAATAAGTCTGGCATACAAATCAAAATCATATTCTCCGCTTTTACAGGCAAGAAGAATACAAAATAATGTTATAAATATATAAAAAAGAGCTTTGCTTTTAAGAAAATTTTTACAAAAACTTCTGATGCTTTCCACTAATCTCCCTCCCAATAAAAACCTTAATTAATATTTTAATATAAAAAAATGTGTGGTAAAATAAGCATATAAAACCATATTGGGAGAGGGTAATAATATGGGATTAACTCTTGTCGAAAAAATTATATCGGAACATGCCGGAAAAACTGTACACGCGGGAGAACTCGTTATATCAAAAGTTGATGTAACTGCAGTGCAGGACGGTACAGGGCCGTTAACGGTTCAGGAATTTAAAAAGCTCGGAAAGGATAAACTCAATAATCCTGAAAGAACTATTTTGTTTATTGACCATGCTTCTCCGAGTCCGCGAAAAGAGTTATCTAATACTCATATGGTTTTAAGAGAGTTTTCAAAAGACTATGGAGCTGTTTTATCCGATGTAGGAGCCGGTGTCTGCCACCAGAGATTAATTGAAGCATTTGTTAATCCGGGAGAAGTTCTTGTAGGGGCTGATTCTCATACTTGTACATCAGGTGCTTTAGGCGCTTTTGCAACCGGCATGGGATCTACTGATATTGCTGTTGCTATGGCTTTAGGTAAAACCTGGTTAAAAGTTCCTGCGACATTTAAGATTGTTGTAAACGGTAAATTTAAACCGGGAATTTGTTCTAAAGACTTAATGCTTTACCTTATCGGAATGATTGGTGCAGACGGTGCCACTTATAAAGCTCTTGAATTTACAGGGAACACAATAGAAAATATGACAATGTCCGAACGCTTTACTCTTGCAAATATGGCAGTAGAAGCCGGTGCAAAGTGCGGACTGTTTGTGGCTGATGAAAAAACAAAAGAGTTTTTATGTCAAAGAGGCCGCGAGGATAAATTCAGACAAATACTTCCGGACAGCGATGCTGTTTATGAAAGAGTTATTGAAATTAATGCGGAAGATATTCCGCATACGGTTTCCTGTCCTCATACTGTGGATAACACCAAAGATGTTAATGCGTTAAACCATGTAAAGGTTAATCAAGTTTATATAGGAACCTGTACAAACGGAAGAATTGAAGATTTAAGAACTGTTGCGGATATCTTAAAAGGCAAGACTGTTCATCCGGATGTCAGAACCCTTATCTGTCCTGCCTCAAAAGATGTGTACAAGCAGGCTCTTCAGGAAGGGTTGATAGATATTTTTGTGGATGCAAATGCTTCTGTTCTGCCTCCGGGATGCGGGCCTTGTGTAGGTGTCCATGCCGGAATTCTCGGGGACGGGGAGGTTTGTCTTGCCACTCAGAACAGAAACTTTCAAGGCAGAATGGGGAATACAAAAGGTTTTATTTACCTTGCTTCGCCGTATGTGGCCGCATACACGGCATTAAGAGGTTATATTTCCGCATCTTAAGGAGGAATTTATGAATTTATTGCTACTAAAACAATTATCTATATTAAGCGCCTTTGCTGGCGTTATTCTGGGTCTGGTAACCATTGTTCCTTACTTAAGTCTGTTTAGTTTTTTGATATTAATAGTATGTCTTTCAGCTTTTGTAATTGTTTATCTTAAACAAAACGAGCTTATAGGGCTTATTAGTATACGTGAAGGCTGCATATTTGGTGCGGTTATAGGGTTTGTATCCTTTATTGCTTTTTCTGTTGTGTACGCCCCTATAAGTATGCTTCTTGGCTGGTTATTCCCTTCTTATACACAAGGCTTCTTAAGATTCTTTATGACAAGCTTCGGCTCCGTTGTTGTGATGATTCTTTTAATGATTCTTATGGCGGGAATAAGTGCTATGTTTAATGCTTTCACAGGACTTGTAACTGTTTATGTATACGAGCTTATAACCGGTATTAAGAAAAAACCTGACGAAAATACCAGCGTTGATTTTGAAATAAAATAGGGGTAAATGCAAGGGGGAGGAATGTAAAGAAGGAAATGTGGAGTAGACCAATGGAAAGTTCTGGTCTTTTTATTGATGTAATTGGAGAAAGTGATGGAATTTAAATCAAAAATAAAAACAATAGAATGGATTGATAATTATTCGAGAATGGTAGATCAAACTGTTGTACCGTATGAATATAAGTTTGTAAATATTACAACCGGAGCGGATATGTTTCACGCAATCAGAGATATGATTGTTCGCGGGGCTCCTGCAATAGGTGTTGCCGGTGCTCACGGGATTGTCCTTTTTGCTCAGGAAGGGGCTGAGAAATTCTCAAACAGAGATGAGTTTATTAACTGGCTTCTTGATAAAGCTGAATATATGAAAACATCCAGACCTACAGCTGTTAACTTAATGTGGGCGGTTAATAAACAGATAGATATTATTAAAAACTCTAAATCCGATATCAGTGGTATTGTCGAAGAATTGAAATCTAATGCCATAAAACTTGAAGATGAAGATATTGAAATAAACAAAAAAATCGGTGATTTTGGTGCAGAAGTTGTTCCTAAAGGTGCAACGATTCTGACTCACTGTAACGCAGGGGCATTAGCTACGGTTGGGTATGGTACGGCACTCGGGGTTGTAAGATCGGCTTTTGCAAAGGATAACACAATAAAAGTCTTTGCAGATGAAACCCGTCCTCGTCAGCAAGGTGCAAGGATAACAACTTTTGAGCTTGCTATGGATGGAATTCCTGTTACGCTTATCACAGATGGTATGTGTTCATACTTTATGAAAAAAGGTATGATAGATATGGTTGTAGTAGGGGCAGACAGAATCGCTGCGAATGGTGATACCGCAAATAAAATAGGTACTTACACTGTAGCAATAGCGGCTAAATATCACAATATACCTTTCTATATTGCAGCACCATTATCGACAATTGATACCTCTATTAAAACTGGTGATGAAATACCTATAGAAGAGCGTTCTCACGAAGAAGTTACTCATATAAACGGTAAAAGAATTTGTGCGGAAGGTGTAAATATTATAAATCCGGGATTTGACGTGACTCCGCATGAGTTGATTGCAGGGATTATTACCGAAAAAGGTATTTTAAGACCAGATTACAATGAATCTATTGCGGAAGCTTTTAATACACACAAGCCTTAATAGCTTCTATCATTGATTCAGGATTCGCAATGTTTTTGCCTGCTATACCGAAGGCTGTGCCGTGGCTTGGTGAAGTTCTTATAATATCAAGCCCTATTGTCATATTGACTGTTTTTTCTGATGCGGCAGCTTTTATCGGGATTAAGCCCTGGTCGTGATAGCAGGCAATATAGCAGTCATAAGGTGATTTTTCACCCTTTAAGTAGTTTTGCACTCCGCTAATAAATAAAGTATCCGCAGGCAGAGGATTTGTAATATTTATCCCTCGTTTTCTAAGAGCTTCTACTGCAGGAATCATAACCTCTTCTTCCTCTCTTCCTATAATACCGTGTTCTCCGGCATGAGGGTTAAGTGCGCAGAGCGCAAAAGAAGGTTTTTTCATAAATAATTTATTCTGAAAATAGCTTCTTAATCTCTCCGTTTTTTCAATTAAGAGCTCTTGGGTAATATTAACTTCCTTTAGAGCGCAATGCCTTGTAAGAAGTAACACTCGGAAATCTTTTGATACAAACAGCATTTCAGCCTTTTGTCCGTTGTGAGCCAGAAAATGCTCCAAAACTTCTGTTTGCCCGTTAAATTTGTGTTCCGCAAGATGCATTGCTTCTTTTGATGTCGGAGCTGTTACAATAAATTTTGGCTTAATTTCACAAGCTTTTTCTATTGCTCTGAATGCAAAATCTCCCGCGGAAGCCGAAATAACTCCCGGTTCAACCTTTTCCTGATAGTCAATATCTATGATTTCGTAATTATTTTCAAGCTTTCCGTAAGTATTAAGCACCTTAGAATTAGAGATTATAACAATTTCTCTTGGCGGCAAGTTCAGTAAGTTCAAAGCTTTAATAGTAATTTCAGCTCCGATTCCGTTTGGATCTCCGGTTGTTATTGCAATTTTTTCCGAGTAATTATTCATGATGCGTTAAATAGTTTAAAATTTCAATCAAAGTGTTTGTATTACCTAAATTGCCGGATTTTGTTATTATCCACTTTCTGTTAAGATCCGAGCAAATAGAAATTGCAGATGCAACTTCGTCTATGAGCTGGAGCTCATTAGAATTAATTGCTTTGCAGCATTTGTATGAAGTTTCTCCGCCCAGAGTTATCAAAATAACTTCAATTCTTTCCGTAATTTTTTTTGTTAATTCTGCAAGATAATCAGTTATCATTCCGCTGAGTTTTTCTTTTGTTAATTCTGCATTGAATGAATCGTCGGAAAAACCGTCAAAGTTTGCGATTAGATTTGATGTGTGTACACAAACTATTACGTTGCCGGTAAGGTTTGTGATAATTCTATTAACTAACTCTTCGCTGACTCCGTTTTTAATCCCTTCAAGGATGGTTTTAGTATCTAACGGAATAAAGTTTACATTATCATAATCATCAGATTGTTCAAGCTTTTGTATCTGGCTTGCTGTAATTTGATTAGCAGTTCCGGAGATAATTAATTTAGGAAGTTTTCCTGTGGAAACATTTACTTCCTCTTTTTCAATTCCGGCAAGCCAGTACTTAGCAAGAACTTGTGCTCCGGCAGCAGTTCCTGCAGGGAGCAGCTTCTTCTCGCATTTCGATATTGCAAGTGCAATTTGTTCAATATCCGTAATTGAACTTGCATCAGCAACAATAAGTTTTTTGCCGGCTTTTATCAGTTCATTAATCCTTATAAGAACAGGTCCCGCTCCGTTCATAACTGTTCTTAAATCAATAGTTCCAACAATACATCTCTCTGATTCATCAAGCTGTGATTGAAGAAGAGTCGGAACATGAGATTCATTAATTGGCGAGAGCGGATCTCTTGCAATCTCAGTTCTTCCGATAGGAGTTCCTTTTAACAGGTGATAGCCTCCTACTGTAATTCTTCCTTCCTGTGGAAATGCCGGAATGATAATCGCGGCATCATATCCGAGGATGTTTATCATAGTGAGAGTTTCAGGAGCAATATGTCCTCTTAAGGTCGAATCTATCTTTTTGTAGTAATAATCAAAAGAAAAATTCTCTGTAAAAGTACGCACAGCCTTTTCAACTCTTGCGATTGCTTCTTTAGGGCTTACATTCCTTGACTCGCTTGAGAGTGCCCAAACTTCCGTTCCGGCTTTCACTTTTGGAGTGCAGTCACTGTCAAGAAGAATCTTCGTGCTGGCGCCTTTTATGTGAAATTGGAGCGCCGTATCATTGGCTCCTGTTAAATCATCAGCAATTATTCCTACTAAATCAGAAAAAATCATTATTCAGCGTCTCTTTTTGAACCTAATAATCTTACATTATTTGCTACAATTAAGAATCGTTCTTTTTCTTCTCCGGTTTGGTCTGTCCATTTGCTAATAGAGATTCTGCCGTCTACAACAACTTGGCGGCCTTTTTTAATGTATTCACCGGCAAATTCGGCCTGTTTATCCCAGACTTCAATATTATACCAATCAGTCACTTCTTCTTTTGTTTTGGAATCCCAGCGCCCTACAGCAAGTGAGAATGTGGTTTTAACTTTTCCGGATTCAAAATATCTGATTTCTGCATCCTGTCCGGCTCTTCCAATAATTGTTGCAGTGTTCATTAAATTCTCCTTATAAAATTACATTATACCAAATTATACCATGTAATCAAAAAACCGTACTGTAAAAAAATGTTAATATAAAAGGACGGGTTAAATAGTCCCCGTCCTTTTCTAGAATTTGATTTTCTTATTTCTTTTCTGTCTTTTCTTCGTCTGCAGCCTGTTTTACCATATTTGTTCCAGGCTTAAATGACTCATCAAGGTATTCAATTTTAGCACTCTTCATCAAACCTTGGGTCAGGTTTTTGAGTATTTCAATCTGTTTTTGAGTTGTAAGAACAAATTTTATTTCATCTTTTACCTTGTCATAAGGGGTTGTACCGGCTTCCGTTCTATCCGTAACTTTTATGATGTGGTAACCGTATGGTGATTTAACTAGAGTTTCTGAAATTGTATTAGGTTTCATTTCAAATGCGGCTTTAGCGAATTCAGGAACCATTGCTTCTTTGGTGAAGAATCCGAGTTCACCGCCTCTTTCTCCGCTTGCTTTATCGTCGGATTTTTTCTGTGCAATTTTAGCAAAATCATCCGGATTAGCTTTTACTTCCGCTAACACAGCTTCTGCCTTTGCTTTTTGTTCAGCAAGAACCTGATCAACTTTTTTATTTAATTCATCAGTAGAAATATTCGGATTCTTAGATTTAATGTCTTTGATTAATTGAAGTGTATCAGCAGAGATAAGAATATGTGAAGCTCTGACCTGTTCTCCGTGTTTGAATTCATCAGGATGTGATTTGTAGTATTTTTCAGCATCGCTGTCTGAGATATTTACTTTTTGGATAGAATCAATAAGTTTTTTTATTTTAATTTGAGTTTTTAAATCTTCAGCAAATGCGGCATTAGATATCCCTCTTTGTTTCAGAATAGAGTTTAATTCTTCCTTGGAGCCTACTTTATCTATAACTGATTTCATCTCATTTTGAATATCTTCCTGGCTTACTTTTATGCCGCGTTTTTCGATTTCCTGATCAAGGAGGGTTTTAATAATAAGCTCATTCATAACCTTGTCTTTATAAATGTTGTACATAATATTGTCGCTTGATTTTACAAAGTTATCAGAACCGCCGAAAGCCTTGAATATTGATTTATCAATAGTCTGGTCAAAGGCTTTATCAAATTGTGCTTTTGTAATAACTTCGTTGTTAACTTTAACAATACCTTCATTTCCGCCTAAAAAAGTACATCCGGAAAGTAAGATTACTGCTGACATAGCAGCACAGGTTAAAATTTTCTTCATTAAAATACTCCTCTTATAAACCTTAGTTATACATATTCATAGTCTTTTTTATATCATAAAACAAAGTTGATAAAATGTTAAACATTTCTTCAAATCCAACATGCTGATTATTTACTAAAAGGATTGATTTCCCATCGGTACAGCTTTTAGGGGCGATGGTGAATTTAACTCTTCTTAATATATCCTTATCGAGGTTATTTTTTAAGATAGTCCATTCATACTGCGTAAATGGTGTATAAATTCTTATATTATCAGAAGTTTCTCTTATTAATGCTATAGTGCATTCAGTAGCGAGTAATCTTAATTTAATCAGTTTTATTAAATTTTCTACTTCGTCCGGAATCCTTGAAAATCGGTCTTTCCACTCTGATACAATATAATCCAGTTCTGTTTCGTTTCTAACATCAGCCAGACGTTTATATTCAATCATTTTTTGCTCTTTAGAACCGACCCACTCATCCGGTATAAATGCTGTTACATTAATATCAACTATAGCAGGCTTAACGGTTTTTACCCCCTCTCCCTTAAGTTCCTGTACTGTTTCTTCAAGAAGCTGGCAGTAGGTATCAAAACCGACATTTACCATATGTCCGTGCTGTTTGGTTCCTAAAATATTTCCGACACCTCTTATCTCTACATCCCGCATAGCAATTCTGTATCCGCTGCCCAGCGTGGTAAATTCTTTAATTGCTTTTAGTCGTTCTGAAGCTTCTTGAGTAAGTTCCTTGTTCTTTTTGTATAAACAGTAACAATAAGCCTGCTTTTCGCTTCTTCCGACCCTTCCTCGAAGCTGGTAAAGCTGAGCAAGACCGAGTTTGTCGGCTTCATGGATAATTATTGTGTTGGCATTCGGTATATCTAACCCGTTTTCAATAATTGTTGTACAAAGCAGGATATCGCTTTCGTGGTTATCAAACCCTATTATAACTTCTTCCAGCTGCTTTTCGCTTAATTGTCCGTGTCCGACTGCGATTCTGGCATTTGGAACGAGTTTTTGTAGCTCAAGTCGAAATTCTTCAATAGTTTCTACCCTGTTATAAAGATAGAACACTTGTCCGTCTCTGTCTAATTCATTTATGATGGCATTTTTTACTGTCTGTTCGTTGTACTCTCCGACATAAGTCTTTATTGGAAGCCTGTTTTGCGGAGGGGTGTTAATTATAGAAATGTCTTTTATTCCGGATAATGACATATATAGAGTTCTCGGAATAGGCGTAGCTGACATTGAGATAATATCAATATTTTCTCTGAATTCTTTTAGTTTTTCTTTATGCCTTACACCGAATCTATGCTCTTCATCAATAACGAGGAGTCCTAAATCTTTAAAGAAAATATTGTCCTGTAACAACCTGTGAGTTGCGACAACAACATCACATTTACCCGTTGCAAGATTTTTAAGTGTTTCTTTTTGTTCTTTTGGGCTTCTGAATCTGCAAAGCAGTTCAACATTAATCCCGAAAGGCTTGAACCTGTCTGATATTGTCTGATAATGCTGAAGCGCAAGTACTGTCGTCGGGACGATTACTGCGACCTGCTTTAGTGAGGTTACAGCTTTAAACATCGCGCGCATTGCGACCTCTGTTTTTCCAAACCCTACATCTCCGCAAATAAGCCTGTCCATAGGAGTTGAGGATTCCATATCGGATTTTACTTCATTTATAGCCTTAGCCTGATCCGGTGTTTCAATATATTCAAAAGCATCCTCCATTTCAAGCTGGAGCGGAGAGTCTTCTGCAAAGGCTATTCCTTCCTGCATTTTCCTTCTTGCATAGAGCCTTAAAAGGTCGTAAGCTATTGTTTCTACTTCTTTTTTGACTCGGGTTTTCGTATTCTCCCAATCAGAGCCGCCCATTCTGGAAAGTTTAGGCTTAATTTGTCCGGAGCCTCTGTATCTGCAAAGCATATTAATCTGTTCTGCAGGAATATGGAGCTTATCCTTATTTGCGTATTCTATCGTCAGATAATCTTTTAACTGTCCGTCAAATTCCTGCTTGGTAAGTCCTTGATAGATTCCGACCCCGTGAATCGTATGGACTACGTATTCGCCTTCTTTAATATCATTAATACTTTCAATATATTCGGCTTTTTCTTTGTACTTGCGCTTTCTTCCGGACGGAACTTCTTTCTGCCTTTTATTAAAAAGTTCTCTGTCTGTAATAATAATGATTTTTCCGTCCGGAATCTCTGTTCCCATAGAATTTATATTATCTATGTATTCAATATTAAAAATTCCGTATTCGCCAAAAACCTCTTTTACTCTCTCTTTGTAATCAGTTGCGACAGTTATTTGATAATTCTTCCTTTCAAGGATGAATTCCGCCGCCTTATCCATATCAGCATCAAAAATAGGGATATTTCTTGAATCAATATCAATAACTTCGTTTGTCTCATCTGACAAGAAGTTATTAAGCGAAATCTTTTGAAAACCGGCTGTTTTTTGAATAATTTCCGTATCCGTAAAGTGATTAATTTCTTTTAACGGCTCAATTAGATTAAGTTTTAATCCTTCGTTGTAGGAATTAATTAAACCTTCGTCAATTTGAGTAAGCTTGGCTGTGAGTTCTGCGTATTCGTCATAAAGTATAATATAGTCGTCAAAATAGTCTAAAATGCTTACAAGATTGGAGTTGAAATAGGATTGATAAACATTTACGCCCTCAAAATACCCTTCCTCGTTAAATTGTTCTTTTAGTTTTTGGGAGAATTCTTTTGGAGGTTCCGGAGGTAAAATAAATTTATAAATCGGTTTTATATTTACCCACTTAATCTTTTCTATCGATTTTTGAGTTTCGTTATTAAAAAATCTTATATCAACGATTTCATCTCCCCAGAACTCAATTCTTACGGGGTTTTCATCAAGAGAGAATATATCTGAAATATCTCCTCTTATAGAAAATTCTCCCATATCTGAAACCATTGTAGAACGTTTATAACCAAGACGGATAAGGGTTTTTAAAAGCTCCTGCTGGCTTATAGAATCTCCGATTTTAAGGTTAAGCGAATTTTCTTTAAAAAATCTGTATTCCGGAAATTTCTCCGTTAAAACTCTAATCGGTGCAATTACAATTTCAGGTTTGGAAAGAAGTATTGAGACCTGTTTTTGATAATCATAAATATTTCCCGGCAAAGTCTCGTATGGTGAAATATTTTGAAAAGGCAGTAAAACAGATTCCAGATTGAAAAGCTTCTTCAAATCAGTCTCATACTTGCTTCCGGTCTGCTCTGTAGATGTTATCAGGAGTATTTTTTTACCTGATAGTTTATAAATATACCTCAACAACAAAAGCCGGCTGAAAGAAGTCAATCCGGTCAATGTAAAACTTTTTTGTTTTTTTATATTTCTGACAAAGGTGTCAAAAAATGAGGAGTATTCAAGCTTCATGACGAAATTCCGGTATATAAGGCTCTTTTGTTCATTATATTAGCTTAAATTAAGCAAATTTTCAATATTTTCATCTCTTGGAATCTGAGTGTTTGCTTTTATATATCGTAATTCCTGATATAACTGCTATTGCTGCAGCTAAAGCCCATAATAGAGCTTTATATTTTGAACGAGGCGGCTGCTCAGTCGTTGGAGTTTGTTTCTTGGTTAGATATAACTTCTTAGCATTGTTATAAAACAAGTCATCAATAATTTTATCAGCCTCCGGCATTAAATCTTTATCATTCCTGATAGAAGTTTTAATTCTTTCAATAAAATCTGTATATGTTTTTATAGCATCGTTTCCCTGAAATCTTGCAAGCGGGGCATCCGTCCCGAACATAAGCCTGCATGATTGGTCTCCGTAAGTCCAATCTTTGTCTCCAATTCCTTTTAAGCGTTTTATAGCATTAACAATATGAGTCTGAGCATCATCTATATCAACCCAGGACACGTCTGCATAAAGGTTTGCATCTCCTTTTTTTATTGATTCAACCAGAATATCAGTTGCTTTATCATGTGCTTCTCTCCAGCCGGCGCCCAGATGAGCCATTACAACGGGTGTTTTAGGATATTTCTTTGCAAGTGTGTAAATGCTTTCAGGGTCGGAAATGTGTCGTACTCCCGGATTGACTTTTCCGTCCTGAAAAGTATTAACCTGACTGTGAAATAAGCAGGGCAAATTGTTATCAGAGGCAAACTTCATATATGGTTCATATCTTTTATCTGCCAGGTTCAGCTGTTGTATATCGGAATGGAATTTAAGCCCCACAAAATCATTCGGATATTCTTTAAAAAGTTTCTCTATTTTTGAAATATCCCCGTCTTTAGGGTTACAGGAAGCTAAAAGGGCATAGCTTTTGCTATCTTTAAAAGTCTCTAAAGCTGCTTTATTCCCTTCAAATTCATCTTTTATTCCGTGCAGAACATCCAAATTCGATACAATCATTTTTTCGACGGAGTCTTTATTAGGAAGCTCTGATTTTACAAAAATATCAAGATCACTTTTGCTGTAGTTTCTATTGTCATGCCTGCCAATATGAGCATGAGAATCTATGATTTTACCCATAAAAACTGGTCTTACACTATAATAATGTTCCCAATTATCTACTTTCATTCAGACACACTTACCAAGGATACACTTACACCATAAAAATATCAAATAAACTTGGAATGTCAACTTATCGGTTTTCTATTCTTTAAAATTTGGGCTTTCGTATTCAATTCCCATTTCTTTTATAGCGGAAATAAATCTTTCAGCGCAGGAGCTTTGAACTTCCGGCGGAACAACCCTTAAGATTTCTACGGTTTTAGAAATAATAGGGTCTTTATCATACCATCTGGAACCATTGACAGGCTTCACAAGATCATAAAACCTATCCAGAGCTTCTTTAGAAACTTTTTCTTCAAGCTTATCTAAAAATACTACAGCATGTTCTCTAAGTTCATCCTGATAGTTTTTTAAAAGCTCAATAACTTCAAGCAATTTAGGGTCATGGTCATACCATCTCTTATAAGCGGGACTCATTCAGCACCCCCTTAGTTAAATTAGTAACTTCATTATCATCATATCTGACGATTTTTGCTCCAAGCTGGCGCAGTTTATATTCAAAAGCTTCATAACCTCTGTCAATGTGGTGGAGTTTTTCAACATTAGACTCCCCGTCTGCCATAAGAGCTGCTATAACAAGGGCGGCTCCCGCTCTTAAATCACTTGCTACCACAGTTGCGCCGGTTAGGTTTTTAACTCCTTTTACTATGGCATGGTTTCTGTCCTGATGAATATCAGCCCCCATTCTTCTTAAGTCCGGAACCTGCATAAATCTGTTTTCATAAAGACTTTCAGTTATAATACCGACTCCGTTAGCAGTTGTAAGAAGAGTCATTGCAATTGCTTGCAAATCGGTCGGGAATCCCGGATAAGGCTGGGTTACAAAGTTTATTGAATTAAGTCTGTTTTTGCAGCTTACTTCTATTACAGTCGGTTCTGCAAGTTTAATACTTGCACCCATTTTGATTAACTTATCGTTAAAGAATGTTAAATGAGCGGGATATACGTTTCTTATAAGAGCTTTTCCTCTTGTAGCAACAACAGCTGCCATAAATGTTCCGGCTTCAATTCTATCAGGAATTGTTGTGTATTCAGCAGGGTGCAGACTTTCAAGTTTCACACCGTTAATTACAATTTCTGACGTTCCGGCGCCTGATATATCAGCTCCGAGAGTATTTAAGAAATTCGCCAGATCAACGATTTCAGGCTCTTGTGCTGCATTTTGAATTCTTGTTGAACCTTCTGCTGTTACAGATGCGAGCATAAGGTTTTCTGTTGCGCCTACTGACGGGATATCCAGATAAATGTCTGTTCCTTTAAGCTTTGGAGCTTTGGCATGAACGTAACCGTTTTCAATTTTGATTTTAGCGCCCATAGCCTCTAAACCTTTGATGTGGAAGTCAACCCTTCTTTCCCCGATGGCGCATCCCCCCGGAAGTGCAACAATAGCTTCTCTGCATCTTGAAATTAAAGCACCTAAAATTATAAAAGATGCTCTCATCTTACTTACAAGCTCATACTTGGCTGTAATTGACGTAATATTTGAAGCATCGATTATAACGGATTTTTCTTCTTTGTTATAAACATATTTTGCCCCTAAATCAGATAATACGTTGAGCATAATTTCAACATCTGTTAATTGAGGCACGTTATAAATTTTGGTGGAGCCTTTGACCAGAATAGTTGCGGCTAAAAGTTTAAGAACAGAGTTCTTTGCGCCGCCAATAGAGACTTCGCCTTTCAATGTTTCGCCGCCTTGAATTTTGAATCTCTCTGCCAAATTTCCTCCAATCTACAATATAATAATACAATCATTATAACCTGTTGTAAAGTATGTATTTCTCTCGGGTTAAAACCTTATTTGAAAATAAATTTATTTACTTTTGTCAATTATTTCTTTCATATATTGCCGAACTGCCGGAGTAATCAATAAATCCGGCTCTTCCATACAAAATTCATCTAACGTGTTTATACCCTTTCTGGTTTTTCCCATTTCAATATAGAGCATTCCAAGCTGGATCCTTGAAAGAGGGTCAGTAGCTGTCTGCAATTCCTTTAGCTTGCTTTCTGTTATCCCTAAAAGTTTATAACATTTTATTAAGTTCTTATGATACTGAAGGTTTAATCCGTACAATTTTATTGCATCTTCAAAGCATGGTCTTGCCTGCTCGGGGTATCCGATAAAGATATAAGTCTCTCCCAGATTGTTATAAAAAATAGCAGAAGCCTGTGTGGACGGTGATAAAGATATTGCGATTTTAAATTCTTGAATCGCTGCATAATAAATTCTGTCTTTCAGGTAGTTTAGCCCTACATTATTGTGGTAAAAAGCATCCTTTTCAGCCTGAATTACATACTTGTCCGGTTTTTTATACCCCGAACAGATGAAAATAACAGTTATAAATAAACATGCAAATATTCTTTTTATCATAAAAGCGATAACTCAAGTCCTTCGTATGCCATTATTGCATTTTCATCAGAATATTCTTCCGCCATTAAATCAAGTTTTTCATCATTATATCCCGGATCATAGTGGAAGAATACCATCTGTTTTGCACCGATTTGTTTTTTACAGTCCAGAGCCATTTCAAACGTAGAATGTCCGAATCCCTGTTTTGGTACGTAGATGCTCAAATAATCTTCTGTTGAATATTGAGCATCGTGTATAATTAAGTCGCATCCTTTTGCAAACTTAATAAGCTTCTTATCTCCGCCCGGATAGCTTTCTTTGTCTGTCGCATATACGAGAGTTTTGCCTTTATAAGCAATTTTATAAATAAATACGCCGTTTTGCGGATGGGCATATGATTTATAGCAGGTTATAACTACATCATCTTCTGTGAAGTCACCCTCTTGAAGCTCATTTACCCTCTTTATTATCGGGAATTCTTCCCCTTTTTTAAAAATTACATAGTTTGTTTCGTTTAAATCTCTTATTCTCAAATCCGCAGCGATGTCGCCTAAATCTAACGGGAAAGATTTTGTAAATAATAACTTAGCGAGTTCCTGTTCTAATGTTTCATTATAATTTACCCCGCCAAGCAAGGACATTCTTGTTGAGGAAAGGTGAGACGGTCTGAAAAACGGAAATCCCTGAATGTGGTCAAGGTGAATATGGCTTAAGAGAATGGAACATCTTACAGGGGTTCTATCCGTAATCGTTGTTCCGGATTCAATATATTTTTGCATAAGTTCGTTTCCAAGACTGATTAACCCTGTGCCGGCATCAAGAATAATAAGATGTCCGCCGACTCTTACTTCCACGCAGGCAGTATTTCCGCCATACTTTAAAAAATCTTTATCCGGTACCGGATAACTCCCTCTTACGCCTCTGAATTTAATTTTAAATTCTTCCATCTTCTAATCCTTATATTTTTTAATTCATATGTAGCATTTCTGTCTTTTTCATCTCCATATGTAAGAGATGAGTTTAATAGTCTGAGTTTTGAACGTGTCTGAATATCTTTTAGGTTAGTTTCTTTCAAGAATACATCAACAAGCACCTTCTTTTTGTTTGAGTTGATGTTAATAACTCTGAATGCGTTCGGATAAGTTACTAAAGAAGGGGTTGAAACATATAAGATATTACCGTCCTGCTTTACTTTTGTTGTATGGTAATGCCCTTGTAATACAATTATCGGGTTTTTATGTGTACTTAAAATTTCTTTGACTTCATCCTCATTTAAGAGTTTGTGATCAGAACTTGGATAAGGTTCTGTAAACGGTACATGGGTACAAATAATTACAATGTCTTTTTTTGAGTCTTTGAGTTCTTCTTTAAACCATTCAATCTGATCTTTAGAGATTTTCCCGTTTGTTGTTATTTTGTAATCAATAATGCTGTCAAGGCAGATTACACGGAATCCTTTTTTAGGGGTGAATGCGTAATAAGGTTTGGCAGGAATGTCTTTATTTGAATTATGAAGAATTTCCATAAATTTTGACTTGGTTAGAGGCCCGTCAATTGCAATATCATGGTTTCCATCTATTGCATACCAGGGGTAAATGAGTTTACCTGCATGACTGATAAATTTCTCCAGTTCACTTATCTTGGGTTTATTAACCAGATCTCCCGTGAACATTACAAAATCGTATGCGCCGGATGTGTTAATCTGCAAAATTACGTCATCCAGTATCTCGGTAGAGTTCTTTAAAAATTTGTAGGAGGTATTTTCTTCAAAACTTGAAAAATGAGCATCGCTTACCTGGGCTATTCTAAGGTTGTTATTTGCAGCAGTACAGACTTGAGAACCTATTGCACATGCTACTACAATAGTCAGGACAAAGTTTACAAACTTTGAAAAGAAACCCTCTCTTTTTTCTTTTACATAAGATTTTCTGCTCATAGTTATATATAATAATCCATTACGAAAAAAAAATCCAGATTAAGTAATTAAGATAACTTGTGGAAAGTTGTGGTTAGTGCTAACATTGGATGGGGTGAGAAAATGAAGAAAATACTTTTTATAATTGATAAAATTGAGCTTAAATATTTTGAATTTAATAATCTGGTTACAAATTTCTGGATGATTAAGGAATTTTTACTCAGAGGAAATGAAGTTAAAATAGCAACAATTCCGGGGCTTTTATTAAGGGGAAAAGAGGCTTTTGCCAAATGTTATGAAACCTTCCTTAATAAAGAAAATATTTGTTATAAAGACGTGCCGGAAGAAAGATTAATAGATGATTTTGATCTCGTTATGTTCAGACCGGATCCTCCTGTTGACATTGATTACATCAACGCTACATACGTGTTTGATTTTGTTACTAAACCTCTGGTTGTGAATTCTCCTTCTGCAATCCGTGATTTTAATGAAAAATTGCACAGCTTAAGATTTAGCGAATATATGACCGACTGTATTGTAACAAGTTCTCTGAAAGATATAGAAAATTTCCTTAAAGAAAATAGGCAGATTGTTCTAAAGCCGCTTAATCGCTGTTTTGGTTCCGGTGTAATGTATCTTTACGAAGGAGATCCTAACACAAGAACAATTATAAATACTTTAACTAATAATGAATCAACTTTAGTCATGGTTCAAAGATTTATTCCTGAGGTGAAAAAGGGTGACGTAAGAGTGCTGACTCTCGGGGATAAAGTCCTTCCGTATACGGTAAAGAAACTCCCGGGAAATGACGATTTTAAATTCAATACCCATAATGACAATTTCTTGACGAAATCGAATTTAACCGCTGAAGATATAAGCCTATTTACTCCTGTTGCAGAAAAATTGAATGCCATGGGAATAAAAATGGCAGGTTTAGATGTCATAGATAAAAAAATAATTGAAATTAATGTAACAAGCCCATGCTACTTTATTAAAGAGATTAATGCAATTTACGGCTGCAGGCTGGAAAAAGAAATTTGTAATTTTCTCTTGACACCTACCTTGTTATCCGTATAAATATAGTGTATAATTCAATTATATGATGTATTCAGAGTAACGAACTCTGGTGTATATTATAAATATGAGAAGGTTTAAATAAGAAGGATTATTATGAAAAAGAAATTTTTAATGCTTTTGACTATAGCGGTATTGTTTTCCACAGTGGGTTTAGTAAATGCTAAACAAACTTCGACTACTGAGCTTTCAGGCTTGATAAAAATGTATAAGGCCGGAAATTATTCGGAATGTTATGTAAGGTTAACAGACTATGTTAAGAAAGATCCTGCAAATGCTCTTGCATACTATTATTTAGCTATGTCTTCGGCTCAAATCGGAAAAAAAGAGGAAGCTATTTCTAATTATGATAAGGTCTTAACTTTAACTTCTCCGAACGGAAATTTGAGTAAATACGCAACTAAAGGTAAAACTTGTCTGGAAACACCGGACAAATGTCAAGATTCAATATACTCTTCTCCGTTAGAAGAATTTATAAGAAATAAAAATGTGATTGAAACCGAGAAGGTGCGTAGTGATTATGAACGCTTAAAAATTGAAAATATGATGAGAGAAATTAACAGAAATGATAATATTTCTCCGCAAGAGTTTAAAGAATATAAGGATTTTTCCGGGACAGCGCCTACAAATGATGAAATAGTTGCAGCTTTAAGAACTCTTCAAAGGGCCGGTTTAGGGGATCTGTTTTCTAACAATTATCAAAGTGATTTATCTTTGATCACAGGGTATCAAAATCCGCAGCAGAATGCTTCCTTTTTAAATATGCTTGGAAATCCTTCTATGAACCCTCAATTAATACAGGCATTATTAACAAATAACATGTCATTAGGATTCTAATTAATGAAAATAAATACAGTAAGATTTGGAGAAATTGAAATAGAAGAAGACAGAATTTTTAATTTTGTCTTGCCGATTATTGGTTTTAACGAATTAAACAGATTTGTACTGCTTGATTTAAACAAGGATAATTTTTTTAAATGGCTTCAAGCTGTCGATGACCCAGCTTTAGCTTTCCCTGTTGTTTCAATATTTGGACTAAATTTAGATTATTCAATAGATCTTCCGGATAATGTAGTAGAAATTTTAAAAATTCAAAAGGTTGAAAGCTTGCTTGTAATGAATATAGCCTCAATACCTCAGGATAATCCGCAGGGTACTACAATTAACCTTCTTGCCCCTTTGGTATTTAATCTTGATGAACAGCTTGCAGGACAAGTTGTCTTATCAGGGTCAGGATATGATATAAGTTTTCCTCTTTTTAAGAAGAATAGTTAAGGATAGAAATGCTCGTAATAACCAGAAAAAACGGTCAAAAAATAATGATTAATGACAATATAGAAATTACTATTGTCGAAGCCAAAAACGGCTCTTGTAAAGTCGCAATTAAAGCTGATAAGGATGTAAAAATATATAGAGAGGAAATTTATCTTCAAATTAAACTCGCTAATCTTATCGGAAAAGAGACCAAGGTTAATACTGTTGATTCTGTAGCTAATATGCTCAAGGATGAAAAATTAAAAATTAATGATAAAATTCAGGCTTCGCCTAAACCAGAGGACGAGGTTATTGTTGATGAGGAGAAAAAATCCAAATCAATTATAATAAAGAAAAATAAAGATAATTAAAGATGTTCTTTTTTAGTGATAATAGTGAGAATGTGGCTTTCAAACCCGGAAGCTTAGAGCATGCTTATCTGGCTATTTTAAATGATGATTTATTAAGTGCCGGAAAAGTTTTTGCTTCCTTAAGTTCTCCAAGAGCAAAATGGGGTAAGGCGCTGGTTGATATTTTATCCGGATATATTGAAGTGTATCCGAGTTATTTTGAAATTCGGAACTTTCTGGAGATTGACTTAGATTTTCTTTTAAAGAATGAAAAAATTGATTATGTGGAGCAGTTTTTAGGCGGGGTTGACCTTCTTGCAGGGATTAATAATGAAACTTATAAGTATGTGGCGAGAGTTATGTATGAAAATAAGCTTTATAAAGTTTGCAGAGAGTATTTAGATAAGTCTAAAAATCTTTTTTATAACGATCCAGAGCTTCATTTTATGTATGCCAGATACTTTATCAATTTCGGGAATTTTAGCGATGCTGAATACCATATTAATGAATGTTTAAAAATTCTTCCGGATTATTATCCGGCAAAAACTTTAAAGCGGGAAATACAAGCTCAATTGATGTAAGTAAGAATTTTTTGTATAATATTGTTATGAATAAAGGTAATTCAGACAGTTTTGAGTCAGGGAAAGTTTTCGGAAAGAATTTTGAACAGAGTCTTTCTGATACGGCAGCATCGGAAGAGAATTTCTTCTTAACAGGGGATGTTAATTTACTTCCTCCGGAACCTGTAAGAAGGCTTAATGATTATGATTCCGTGCTTTTGGAGGAAGATGCTTATAAAGAAGTGTCAGACGATTTGTTTAAAATTGAGTATAAAATTGCTCGTATAGAAGAAGAACTTAAGGATATTGATGACAGGATTCAGTCAGCTAGAGATATTTATGACTACGATCAGATAGAGAATCTTTCAGGCAGGAAAAAACAACTTAAAGAAGAGCGGGAAAATTTAATAAAAATGTATAATGAGATGAGTCTTTCGGCAAAAATAAGCGACAGCATTCTAAGTATTTTCGGCGGTAGGGGGAAGATGGAAGACAAATTACCAAATAGCCTTAAAGCTTTACAAAGAGGCATAAGGGCTTTTTCTGATGCATTATTATCTAAAATGCCAAAGAAATTTGCTTCTGCTGTTGAATTAAAGAAATCTCTTTCCAGACTTGAGAGCATAAATAAAAATGTTGATGAGCTTATAAGTATGAATATCCCGTATGGTGAAAATATTGATAAATATGAACAGCTGTCTAAATACATTATCAGAGCAAATTCAATCCAGAATAATATTTCCAAAATGATAAAATAAAAAGCGGATTCTGATGAATCCGCCCTGTAATCTATAACACAATACAAACCATAACTCTATTTAATCTGATAAAGATTTTTTGTGTGAAAAGTATATACTTTTTGTTACAAAATTTTACTTAATCTATAGCCGTTCTGTTTGTATTAGTCTATTGTATTATCGCTCGCTATAAGCATTGATAGACTTTGCGGTGAAATACCCAGTTTTTTGTAATCCTTGCAAAGATTGTATGCATAATCCAACTTGTAAATATTGCCGGAACATACATTCATGATTGACTCTATATTTTCCTGAGAAATATTTTTATCTGCTGCTAATAATTCTTTCAGTTTGTTACTTTTATTTTCAATAGTTTCTTTATTAATCGGATTTTTTTCGAACCTATCAACAACGATTCCCGTTAAAGCTCCAGCACTCCCTGCTGCTGCAATTTGTAAGCTCTTTTTCTTTAGATTTGGCGCAATTTTGTTTACAGGACTTACAGCATGATTTAAATTTACTTTTGTCATATAATACTCCTTTCGTAGATATAAGTGCTGATATTAATAGAATATCAGGTGAAGATTTAATTTTGCTGTTTTTGATAACATTTCTTAATAAAATTTTACATAAATTAAAGATTCTGTACGATATTTACTTAAAAAATCCTCATGATAAAATTGTTGTTATGAAAAGAAAACCTGTCATAGCTGTAGTAGGACGTCCAAATGTCGGCAAATCAACCTTTGTGAACCGCCTTGTCGGAAGAAGGCAGTCTATTGTTGATGATTTACCTGGTGTTACAAGGGATCGAATTTATTTTGATGTGGAATGGCAGAACAAAAATTTTACGGTTATTGATACAGGCGGTATTGTCCCGGGTGATGAGGATGAGATTATGGTCTCAATCTATGATCAGGCTAAAATAGCTTGTGCAGAGGCCGATAAAATTATTTTTCTGGTAGACGGAATAGAAGGTGTAACACCGGTTGATGAGAATATTGCAAACATTTTAAGACAGTCAGGAAAACCTATTTTTCTTGCTGTAAACAAGATTGATTCAAGTTCCCAAATAACAATGTTGAGTGATTTTTATTCGCTTGCGATAGGTGAACCGATGGCAATTTCAGCTTTGCATGGTTCAGGCGGTGTTGGAGATTTGTTAGAAGAGATTACATCTGATTTTGAGGTCGATGATGAGGAAAAAGAAGACGGTACTATAAAAATTGCAATTGTAGGACGTCCTAACGCAGGTAAATCTTCTATTGTTAATGCTCTTCTCGGGGAAAATAGGGTAATAGTTTCGGATATATCAGGAACTACACGGGATAGTATAGATTCCAGGCTGAAGTTTGAAGATAAAGAATTTATAATTATTGATACAGCCGGTATTAGAAAAAAATCCAAGGTTACATACGGGGTAGAAAAGTTTGCTGTAGATAGAGCAATCCGTTCAATTCGGGAATGTGATGTCGCTTTAATGGTAATAGATGCAACTGAAGCTGTTAACGGCATCTCTGATCAGGATAAAAAGATTGCATCTATTATAACGGAAGCCGGAAAGGGCATGGTTATTGCAATTAACAAATGGGACTTAATTGAGGATAAAAAATCAAACACAATTAATAAATTTGACACGAAACTTGCTAATGAAATTCCGTTTTTAGATTATGTTCCGAAAATTTATATAAGTGCAGAAACCGGTCAGCGTCTTAATCAAATATTCACAAAGGTTATGGAAGTTTATGGCGAATGCACCAAACGCGTATCCACGGGGCTTCTCAATAAGGTGATTAATGAAGCGTACGCTCTTAATCCTCCGCAGACAATCAGAAATAAACGGCTTAAGGTTCTGTATACAACGCAAGCTGCAATTCAGCCTCCGACAATATTGCTTTTTGTCAATGATGAAAACCTTTTAAAGGATCATTACAAAAGGTATATTGAAAATAAAATCAGAGAAGCTTTCGGATTTTTCGGTACTCCTATCAGAATTTCTGTTAGAACTCGGTCGGAAAAATCTAAAAAATAACGATTAGTACATTTTTACGAGTTCCCGAACTTGTTTAAGAATCTTTTGAGCTTCAATTTGAGCTTTTTCTGAACCTTCGCGTATTATCTTATCAACTATTTCCGGATGAGCGTCATAGTATCGTCTTTTTTCTCGAATATCAGCTAATCTTTCGTTAATCTTAGCTCCTAATTGACGTTTACAGTCTGCACAGCCTCTGAGCCCTTTTTCGCATTCACATCTGATGGTATTAATTTCCTCTTCTGAACCGAAGATTTTCCAATATTTAAAAGCTACTTCGCATTCATCAGGATGCCCCGGATCATCTTTTCTCATACGACTTCTGTCAGTGATAGCAGACATTACTTTTTTTGCAGTAACTTCGTCTGTGTCAGAAATCTTAATATCATTATTAAAGGATTTACCCATCTTATTTCCGTCAAGTCCGCAGATAAGAGAACAGTTATTTAAGAGCGGCTGAGGTTCTTTAAAGAAATCCGTATGGTATACATTGTTAAACCGTCTTGCAATATCGCGGGTTAATTCTACATGAGCAACCTGATCTACGCCCACAGGTACAAAATCGGCATTAAATAAAAGTATATCAGCTGTCATCAAGACCGGATAGCCCATCAAACCATAGTTAATTTGAGATGCAAAGCCTTCCTTTGATTTCAGGATTTTTGCCATATCTTTTAGGGTAGGGTCTCTTTCCACCCAATTTTGAGGAGTAATCATACTTAAATATATATGGAGTTCAGCTGTCTCCGGTACAAGAGATTGCAAATATATGACTGTTTTTTCCGGATCAAGACCGCAGGCAAGCCAGTCTGAGACAACATCAATTACATTCTGTCTTAAGTCATCCGTGTTGTCATATTTTGTAGTTAGAGCATGCCAGTCTGCCACCTGATAAAAGCATTGATACTCATCTTGCAGCTTTACCCAATTGTTAATAACTCCGAGATAGTGTCCCAAATGTAACTTTCCTGTCGGACGCATACCAGACATTATTCTTTTCTTCATATATTTACCTCTCTTTGACTATTCTATTATATAGAAAAATCAGCTATTCTCAAAACTTTTATTTCTCCGGCTTCCAGATCAGTATATAACTTGTTTTTTGATGTTCTGTAATTAGGCATTCCGTGGATAAGTTCCAGATTCTCCTTCTTTTTTATCCCCGGAACTTTAACCGTAACACGTCTTTGTCCTCGCTTTTGATCAAGATTCCCAATTACTATAATAGTTTCACCCTGATAGTTTCTTGCATAAGCAAATGCCTTATCCTTATCAGCTTTCAGGGGAGTAAATGTTCCCTTTGATATTAAGTCCTGATTCTCGGTTCTAAATTGGAATGCTTTTTTGAAATTATCGGCAATTAATTTGCTGTTTCCGCCCGGTTTTCGAGAGAAATTAAATATATCTAATTTACCTCTGTGGACAAAATAAAAATCGTCATCAGTTTCTGTCATAGCAGCTTTTGTGTTTGCCCAAGGGTAAAGATAATCATCTCCCGTTGAGAACCCGTCAATGAAATACGGATTATAAGGAAGGGTTGCTTCAAGCCAGCATATCATAACAGAAAAATTTTCCCCGTGAAGTACAACAGGACTTACTTCGTCATGGGTTGTGAAAGACAGAATAACACTTTTATTTTCCGGATATGAGTTTAACAGCTTATTATTAAACTGAACATGTCCGATTAATTCTTCTGATTTTTTCCAGTCTTTCATATTAAAGAAGCTGCCGTAATATCCGTCAAATCCGGCGCTTAGAAGCTTATCATAAGGAGTAAACGGAGCATATTTAGAAGGCGGTTCTCTCCAGGAGTCGGAAGCTTCTGCTAAGTATAAAAAGTCTTTATCTTTGTCTCTGGTATATTTAATCAGTTCTTTCCAGAAAGAATACGGCTTGATTGTAGCGACATCTGCCCTTATGCCGTCGGCGCCAAGATCAAGAACCATATCGACAAATCTTTTATGAGCGTCCATAACATCGGAGTTTAATTCATCTTCTTTTCCGACATCAAAAAGTCTTACATCCGTCCAATCAGAAGGAACTATTGAGAGCTGTTTTCTGTCTTTCAGGAACAATTCCGGATGAGAGAGAAACAGGTCATAAGCACCGCAGCTTGGCAAATCTACCATAACCTTTATCCCGCGTTTATGGCATTCTTCTATAAAATATTTCGCTTGTTCCATAGGAGTAAGTGATGAGGTCATATCGACAAGCTGCGGATTAATACTCCAAAAGTCTGCCATCGAGTATAAACAACCTGCAGTACCTAAGGCTTTTAGTTTTCCAGTAGGAGTAATCGGAAGAAGGTGTATTGTATTTATATTCTGGCTTTTCAGCTCATCTAAGCGTTCTACCGCGTTTATAAAATTACCGCTTTCTTCATCATTATCAATAATACCGTTTCCGTTTATGTCTTTTGCATTAAAAGTTCTTAAATTTATAGCGCAAATAATAGCTTTATTATTTAAAAACAGCGTTCTTAATCCCGGGTATCCGGCAGCGTATGCGGAATTTATAAAGACCAGAGACAAAAGAAGGGCTAAAAATTTCTTTATCATTATAACCTCCCCTGTATAAATTTTATCAAATCAGTATTATAATTACAATATGAACTACTATTATAAAAATACTAAAATCGGATATCTAACAATAACGGAAGAAAACTCCGCTATTACCTGCGTATTGTTTGGCAAGCAGAAACGGGACGGAGAGTTTGTCTTAACTCCTCTAATTAATAATGCTTTTAACCAGATTGAAGAGTATCTTGAGGGAAAAAGAAAAGAGTTTGATATAAAGATAAATCCTAAAGGCACAGATTTTCAAAAGATGGTATGGAAGGAACTCCTAAAGATTCCGTACGGGGAAACAAGAAGCTATAAAGATATTGCTGCAGGAGTAAATAATCCAGAGGGCTCAAGAGCCGTCGGAATGGCAAACAATAAAAATCCTATTCCGATTATAATACCTTGCCACAGAGTAATAGGTTCTAACGGAAATCTCACCGGTTACGCAGGCGGAGTAAATATAAAGGAAAAACTCTTAAGAATTGAGCATAGCTGAAATGGCTTCTGCTGCGACCTTAGCGGAATATTTATCGGATAGTTTTTCTTTTACTCCGCCAAGCTCATTGATCATTTTATCACGGCATTCTTTATTGTATAGTAATTTTTCTGTTTCATAGCAGATATTATCTACGTTGAACTTTGATTGAATAAGCTCCGGAACAATATCTTTGCCTGTAATAATATTAGGAAGAGATACTCTTTTAATACATCTAACCAGAAGGTATATAAGGTAAAGAATCCAAGGCCCTTTGTATCCGATAATCATAGGGGTCTCATATAGGGCTGCTTCCAGAGCAACTGTTCCTGATGCCAGAATAAGAGAATCTGAAACGCTCAAAAGTGCCTGATTTTCACCTTTAATTACTTTAAAATCAGTGTTTTTGATATATTTATCAAAAATATCATCTTTCAAATTTGGCGCATGAGAGATACAAATCTGGAGTTCCGGATGCTGCTTTTTTAATCTTTTAGCAGCTTTAAGGAAGGTCTCCCCAAAGAATTTCAATTCAAGGGGCCGTGAGCCCGGGAACACTGAGACAAGCTGTCTTGCCGGGTCTAAGTTGTGCTCGGCAAAGAATTTCTCCCTGTCAGCTTTCGGAGGAAGCTGTTTTACGAGAGGATGCCCGCAATAAGTAACATCTATCCCGTATTCTTTATACATATCTTCTTCGAATGGAAATATGCAGAGAACTTTATCCACATATTTTTTAATACCTTTTATCCGCCATTTTCTGCTCGCCCAAACTTGAGGCGGTATATAGTGGACAACTTTTATTCCATGTCCTTTGAGCCGTTTAGCTACCCGAAGATTAAATGTCCCGTAATCAATCAGCAAAACCAGATCAGGTTTATACTCGTCAAGGATGTATTCTGCTACATCTTTTTCCAATCTTAAATGGTCGAATGCCATTTTTAAGCTAAAACCAAAAGCAGACATTTTAGAATGATCACAGAATAAAACAGCTCCGGCATTCTTTAGGTTTTCTCCGCCTATACCTTGAACTTCTATATCAGGGTTGATTTCTTTAAGTAATTGAACAACCCTTCCGGCATGGATATCGCCTGAATATTCTCCTGTAATAACAAAGATTTTTTTCATATTAAATAGCCATTACAACGATATTATGTTTGTTCGCAAATTTAACCACTTCTTCTTTATCAACAATAATTGTTTCGCCTGCTTCTACTGCAATTAAATCGGCTTTGTATTTTTTCATTGTCTTAAGAGTTCTTAAACCGATAGCAGGAATATCAAATCTTTTGTCTTGAGAAGGTTTTGCGACCTTGATGACACGTGAATTTTTCTTTGCTATTTTGCAGCCGCGTTTAATACAGTTGTCAGTACCTTCAATAGCTTCTACAGCCATAATCATTTTATCTTTTATTACAACAGACTGTCCTACATCAAGCTTTCCGGTTTCCTTTGCCAACCAGTAACCGTAGTTTACATCCTCTATTTGTTCTTGGGTAGGCTGAACCTTACCGAGGACTCCTGACGGAATCATTAAATTTTTAATAAATAATGTCTGATCCAGAATTGTAATGCCGGCTTTTTCCATTTCTTCAATAATCATGAGCATAACTTTATCATCATTTAGTCTTATAGCTTTTTTTATAAAATCAATGGCTCTTGCATCAAATTTAGGACGTTTAAGAAGAATGGTTTTGCTCACTTTTCCTAAGAATGTGATTTGTTTAATTCCTTCTGCCTTAAGAGTATCTTCAATCTTTTGTACTTCTCCAGGACAAAAAGAGTACACTTTAGAGCAGTATTTTTTTAACTGTGCGTAGTTATCATTTGAAAGTGATATTGCAACCACATCAAAGCCGTTTTCTTTAGCGTATTGTGCCATTTTTACAGGTAAAAGCCCATCTCCTGCAATTAAACCTTGTTTTTGCTCGAGCGCAATAGACATTATTGAATCTACCTCCTAATCCATTCTTCACTTTTTATAATACTATAAATATATATTTAAGGTAATAGGAGTTATAGATTTGTAACAATATCAGCTTTATTAATCTTTAAATTTGTAGTATAATACTTGCAATATGAAAGGGAATGATAAAGAGGGCAGAGTAATTTATATAACTCACAGTGCAGAGTTATTAATATGGCTTTTTATAATTTTTTTGATTTTATCTTTCTCAATAATATTTGTTCGTATAAAAGAAAAAAATGATGAAAATGACTATCAGATTTTTCTTGATGATGTTGATGGTCTGATAGTAGGTTCTCCTGTAAGAATGATGGGGATTGAAGTCGGACATGTAACAAAAATTAAGCCTATGGGTGGAGAAATTTATGTTAAGTTTGTTTTAACCAATCCGGAAGTATATATCCCTCAGGGAACTGTTGTTACAGTAGAATTTAGCGGTATGGCAGGATCAAAGTCTCTTGAACTATATTTGCCTGAAGAAGATACTTCTGTTGATCAAGTATCACCATTACTTGTTGTCATGCCACCTAAGCGGCTTCATGATGCCCTTGGCTTGCTGAACGAAATGTATAATAAGATAATGACAATTATTTATTCTGCATCTTCTTTCAGTAATAAGGTTAATTTTATTAACCTGAATTTTGGCAGCAACAACGGAAATATTGAGCAATTTTTAAAATACACCGATGAGTTAATTGATGATTCAAGTAGTCGTGTAGAAGAACTGGGAAATAAACTTGAAGGCAGGCAGAAAAATGATGAATAATTATGAAAATTTAAAAGTAATTTCAAATCCTATTGTTAATCAAAGTCTATGTACTCTGAGGAATAAGGATACTGATACTCAGGGTGTAAGACTTGCCGCAAGGACGCTTACAAGAATTCTTCTTTATGAGGCCACTAAAAACCTGCCCCAAACAGATATTGAAATAGAAACACCATTAACCAAATGTATAACTAAAACTATTAACAAAGATATTACAATTATAATTTCTCCAATATTAAGAGCTGGTTTGATATTTACAGATGAAGCTGTTGATATTCTTCCTCAGGCTACTATAAGACATATCGGTATGTATCGTGATGAGAAAACTTTAAAGCCCGTTTGGTATTATAACAAGGTTCCTATGCCGGTTGAGGATCCTTCAAAATATTATGTTTTTATAACTGATCCTATGCTTGCAACCGGAAACTCTCTTGTTGAAGCCATAAATTTATATACAGAAAAGGGAATTCCGCAGAAAAATATCTGCTGTGTGTGTATGATTTCTGCTCCGCAAGGTATAAAAACCGTTTTTGAGAGATTTCCTGATATAAAATTAATTGTTGCCGCAGTCGATTTACATTTAAATGAAAGAGGCTATATTGTGCCAGGAATGGGGGATGCAGGCGATCGTATATTTAATACATAGACCTCTAAAAATTGTAAATTTTTGTAAATTTTTATGATTGGAAAATACATTAAAGAAAATCGATGCGTTAGTAGTATGATAGTAATATGATGGATTTACAAGATAAAAATTTAACAAAAAGAGAAGTAGAAGTTCTGGAATTAATTGCGGAAGGATTCATTAATAAAGAGATTGCTGAAAAACTGTGTGTTTCCGTAACTACAATCAAGAAACATATTGAAAGTATTTATGAGAAATGGTCCGTTCATAATAAAGTTCAAGCTGTAGTTTACGGCGTAGCAATCGGTGTTATATGCGTTCCTGATATTAAATAAATATTATTTAACTGCAAACTTAGAGCCGATTTCTACAGGTACGTAATTTTGAATATATGCTATTGCTTCTTCGGGAGAGGAGGCAATATAGTAAAGTCTCTTTGCATTATTATTGGCAAAGTTTAGAAGAATTGTGCTGTCCATAAATTCTATAAGTTTGTCGTAAAATCCTGCAGTGTTTAAAACAACAATTGGTTTATTATTGTAACCAAGCTGTTTTTGGACTATCATTTCCGATAATTCCTCAAGAGTACCGTACCCTCCGGGAATGGCAATTACTCCCTCAGATAATTTATCAAGCAGTGCTTTCCTTTCTCTCATACCTTCCGTGATATGAAACTCTTTACAGTCATCAGGATTTGAAAAGCCCATGTTTGCAAGTTTTTCTGGCATAATACCGATGAGTTCTCCTCCTGCTTCTTTGACAGCTCCTGCACAAGCATACATCAACCCTCTGCGGCTTCCGCCATATACAATGTTCATTCCGGCCTGTCCGATTAAAAGCCCAAGATTACGTGCATCTTTATAATAAATTTCATCCAAATCATTTGAAGAAGATGCAAAAACGCAAATATTTTTTATATTAGTCAAAATTTCCTCCAATCAGATAATAATTCGAACAACATAAACCGCTGCCGTTTTTAGAACAGTCTTGCTTCTGGATTTTTAATGGTTCAGCTTTGCAGAACGGTTCAAATCTGTCTGCGTAGATATTTAAGCCGTAAACATCTTTTCCCCATGTATTAGGTTTCGCAGAACCGTTTACGTCGTACATAATATACCCTTTTAAACCATTGTCCTGAGGGGTAGCAAATATCTTGGCTGAATATACTGCGTTTGAATAGGTAACTTTATAATTATCAAATATGTAATTTTCATCTACGGGTTTGTTTCCTAAACTGTTTATTTTATATGACGGAATGTTGTTTTTTGTTTCATTATCCATTATGGTTTGAAATGCTTCCATGAAATTTACATTATTTTCTTCAAGTCTTGTTGTTAGCGAGTAGTAGATATTGGAAAAGTCTGCCTGAACATTTCTCCATCTTGAAGTATTTTTTGCCTGAATAGTGTCATCAAGTGAAAGCGGTGCAACAAGTATTGCTACAATCAAAAAAATGACAAAAAGAATTGATACTTCAATAATTGTAAAGCCTCTTTTCATATATACCTCTCTAATTAAGATTGAGCCATATCAAGGCGTTTTTTCTCCTTGATTAAAGTGTCGTAAATCCATTCAGGGACAAAGTTTTTCCCCAGAATTATTTGTCCGTTCATAATATTAGGCGCGTGAAAATCCGAGCCGCCCGTCACAATAAGTCCCAGATTTTCTGCCATAGATGAAAAGTATTCTACAATAGCAGGAGAATGTTTCCTGTGATATGCTTCAATACCTCTTAATCCGTAGTTCATAAGTTCTTTTATGAGTTTTTCTGCGATATCAATATCATACGGGTGAGCTATTACCGGAACCCCTCCGGAGTCATATATAACTTCTACTGCATCAAATGGCGACACTGTTTTTCTTTCAACATAAACAGGAGATGCTCTGTGAATATATTTGCTGTAAGCTTCCATTACGTTACTTGTGCCGCCTGCGTTAGTAATAGCTTTTGCAATATGAGGACGCCCTATACTGCCTCCTTCCGCAACCATATTTTTGACATCTTCATACTTAATTTTTATTCCTTCTTTTTTAGCAAGAAGTGCCAAGATCTCTTTAGTTTGTTTTGTACGGGCTTGCTGCTGTACTTTCAAAAGGTTTTTAAAGTCGCTTTTTGTTACATCAGGAAAATATCCGAGAATATGGACTTCGTATTCTTTATAAAGTGTGTTAACCTCAATTCCCTGAATTATTTTTAAATTAACTTCTTTGGTTTTGAGGTAGTCAACAGCAACGTTGTAAGACAAAACGTTATCATGATCTGTAAGCGAAATTGCCTGCAGACCGGCTTCTAAGGCTAAATCAACGATTTTTTCAGGAGAAAAAACGCCGTCTGAATAGTATGTGTGGATGTGATAATCACCTCTCATGATTCACCTCCGATATCAACCGCCGGAATCAATGCTGGCCTCCTTTTCATTTTCATTAGTATTTACTTTAACATTAATTCTGGTTATACGTGTTGATTTTGTTCTATCAAAAAGAACTTCAACACCGTTGATTTGAGCCTCGCTATCTTGCGCTATTTCATATCTCTCAGGCAGACTTGTTGCTAATCTCTTGAGGGATGTTGCGAATTCCATTCCTATAACACCGTTGGATGCTCCGCAGAATCCGGCGTCTGTTATATATGCCATACACTTTATAATATTTTCGTCAGCTGTTTGAACGTGGGTATGAGTTCCGAAGAATCCTTTAATAAGGGCTGTATTTTCGGTGTTATATTTTGATGCAAGGTATTTAGCGAAGCATATTTTTTCAGCAGTTGCTTCTGCGTGGAAATCTATAAATATGCTGTCTACAGCATCTGCCTGTAACTTTTCTATTTCGGAGGTTACAATATTCCACGGAGAATCTATCGGTGGCATAAATACTCTTCCCAGAGCATTTATAACCCCTATTTTGTGTCCGTTAACCTCAAATATTTGTACTCCTCTGCCGGGAGTTCCTTCCGGATAATTTACAGGCCTTAAAAGATTTTCTGCCTCTTCAATATAGTCGTGAATATCTTTTTTATCCCAGATATGATTTCCGGATGTGAAACAATCTATACCGGCAGAATTTAGATCCTCATAATTCTTTTTTGTTAATCCGAAACCGTGCGAGGCATTCTCAATATTAGCAATTACAAAATTCGGTTTTTCTTTTAGCGAATTCAGGTATGATTTTACGGCAAGCCTCCCCGGTCTGCCTGTAATATCTCCAAAAAATAATAACTTTAATGTTTCCATACCAAAACTCTATTTTATATCAGTAAAAGCAGGGAAGTTATCTTCCCTGCTTCTATTACTATTTTGCAATTTCTGTTGTTCTGAACTCTCTTACAACTGTAACTTTTATTTGTCCCGGATAATCAAGTTCGTCTTCAATTTTCTTAGCAATATCTCTTGCAAGTTTCTGAGACGCTAAATCATCAAACATTTCTGATTGAACAATTACTCTGACTTCTCTGCCTGCTTGTACTGCAAAAGATTGCTTGATTCCTTCATAGCTGTTTACTATTTCTTCAATCTTCTGGAGACGTTTGATGTAGATTTCAAGAGTATCTCTTCTTGCTCCCGGTCTGCCTGCAGATATTGCATCAGCAAGTTTTACAAGAACAGCTTCTATTGTGTTAGCCGTAACATCATCGTGGTGAGCTTCTATAGCGTGAATAACTTCTGGTTTTTCACCATAACGGGCGGCCAGTTCAACCCCCAGCTGAATATGAGTTCCTTCCTGGGTTTGGTCGACAGCTTTTCCGATATCGTGGAGCAGCCCGGCTCTTTTTGCTACGTTAACATTAGCTCCCAATTCAGCAGCAAGCATTCCGGCAATGTGTCCTACTTCAAGAGAATGTTTAAGAACATTTTGACCATAGCTTGTTCTGTAATATAAACGTCCGAGGTTTTTAATGAGTTCTTTGTTAAGCCCCATTATACCCATATCAAGAGCAGCATTTTCACCCTCTTTCATAATCTTTTGTTCAACTTCTTCTCTTGATTTTTCAACTGTTTCTTCAATTCTTACAGGGTGGATTCTGCCGTCCTGTATAAGTTTTTCAAGAGCAATTTTTGCAATTTCTCTTCTTACCGGATCAAAAGATGAAAGTACGACAGCTTCCGGAGTATCGTCAATAATCAGATCAACTCCTGTAAGTGTTTCTAAGGTTCTTATATTTCTGCCTTCTCTTCCGATAATTCTTCCCTTCATTTCATCATTAGGGAGTGAAACGACTGATACTGTAGATTCTACAACCTGTTCCATCATACATCTTTGCATTGTTGTAGAGAGAATTTCTTTTGATTTTTCGAGAGCATTTTCTCTTATTTTTGCTTCATTTTCTCTGATTAGTTGTAATTGTTCTTGTGCCAAATCGCTTTTGAGCTGCTCCATAAGCATTTTTTTAGCTTCTTCTGCAGACATTCCGGCGATTCTTTCCAGTTCAAGAGTTCTTTTTTGGACTATTTCATCAAGAAAGTCTTCTTTTTCAATAAGCTGATCTTTCATTTTATCAAGTTCAACTTCTTTATCTGTAATTTCCTGAAGTTTATTTTCGATCTGATCTTCTCTTTTGGAAAGCTTATTTTCAATGGCAGCAAACTCACGTCTGCGTTCTCTTTCATCTTCGTTAAGCTGTTCTCGTTCACTCTGCAGGGCTTCTTTTGCTTTTATCATAGCTTCTTTTTGCATGATAGATTCTCTTTCCTGCAAGTCTTTCATGCTTTGTTCGGTTTGCAGCATAAGATTTTTGTACTTAACTCTTTGCACTGCAATGACAGCAGCCAGTATAACCAATACAATAACTGCAACGGTCAGTAATGCACTCATTTAGCACCTTTTCCTTTTCTATTTTTTTATATATACACGACATCCGGGCACATATAACCTACCCGGCAACTTTTTTATTAAATACTCAGTCTTGTTATCGCATATATCTTCAAAAATTTTATCTACTACTATGTTTTTATCATATCATATAATGCGGATTTTGTACATAAATATTACGAACGTTAAGATTTTACCTTAATTGCACCCCAGGCTCTTATAAAACCTCTTTCGTAAAACAGAAGATAGTACCCTCCTTCTTTAATATATTCAATAGATGCTTCCATATGAATATATTCTCTTTCGGGTAATGTTGCTCCGGTTTGGGCATATTTTTTGTCTACAATATCATTGAAACGCTTTTTTCTTCTTTTAGCGCGTTCTTCTTTTTTTAATTCTTTGATTTCGGACTTTGTTAATTCTCGTGTCTGGTCTCTGTACTTTTTTAGTTCTTTTTCATTTTCGGCAAGCTTAAAGACCGGAACAACTGCGATTAAATTTTTTGATTCAATAATGTACAGAAATTCTCTGTCATCTGAAAGGGCAAGCTCATAGTGTCCGGGTTTTATAAAGTTTCCGTTGTAGTCGGGAATATAATCTTTTATTGTGAGTGTCGGCTGTTCTTCTGAGGGTATTGAGAATCTGTAATAACTTTCTTGCCCTATTGTTAACCCTGACGGAATGGCAGGATACGGGGCACAGGGAGCAAGATAGTCTAAATCTCTAATGGCAGGTGTTATAATTCCGTCAATCATAATAAACCTATAAGTTTTTTTATTCCGGTGTCAATTTCAGAAAAGTTTTTGTTTAAACATTTTGAGGATGCAGTGAAGATTACAGACAAATATTTTGTTGTAAATCTGTTATCTTTTATATAAAGCCGTACGCTTTCTCTCATTAAACGTTTTATCCGGTTTCTTTTAACGGCACGTTTATGGATTTTTTTACTAACAACAAATCCTATTCTGGCAGGAATATCATTATCTTTTGTTTTCCCGCAGAACATTGTAATTCCGTCTCTGTGAAACGATATTCCGGTTCTGTACGTAGCATTAAATGCGCTTCTTTTTTTTAGTCTGTATTCTTTTTGCAGCATAGTTTAATGATATAATACATTGTTTTAATTGTACAGTTTTTAGGTTTTTTTCATCTTCAGATAATGTATGTAAATATTTGTAAATATTTATCTCAAAACATTAAAGATTCCTTATTTTGTGCCGTAAATCAAAATATAAGGAGTAAAACTATGGCTGAAGAATTTCACGTTGAAAAAAGTTTAAATAATGACAATCAGGATCCCGGTGAAAAAAAGGTTATTGACGAAGCAAATTACAGGGTGTTCAGGTCAAAAGAAAAAGGCCCTACAGCCGTAGGTAAAGGGGGAGACTCATTGTTTGTCAATATTAAAGCGACTTCGGAACAATTAGCGGAGCTGCTTGACGAAACCCAGACCGTTCAGGATTGGGTTCAGAGAGAAACCAGTAACAATGTCGCAATAAGCTGCCTTGATAACGAAAACCTTAAAGAATTGTATTACGAGATGAAAGACGGGTTTGGCGAATATGGTCCGATGTCTCTAATGGGATATAAAACTCCTCAAGGTGTTGAAATTCCCCGTCTAAAATTATATGATTCAAACGGAGAAGTTATTGAAGTTTTGACAGGTCCTATGGCAATGGATGAGCTAAATAAACGAGCTCTTGCATATAGATCCTCTGTTCATGAGTATTCCGGTGTGGCTGCTGACACGGATTCAGAAGGCATGATTCAGGACTATTCAGGTAACCCTGACGACTACGTATAAAAAACAAGTTTATTTTAATATTAATTATTTACCCCTTACCCCTATTTACCTCCGCCGATGGTAATACCGTTAAGTTTGCAGAATGACAGCAGCAAATTTAATTCTTCTTTGATTGTTTTTTGTATAACGGGCTGTTCTGATACAATTGTGAGGTTTTTAGCAAGCTGGAACAATTTAAGAGCCTGTTTGATATAGTCGTTTCGTTTGCTTGACTTAGGAAGAGCCAGTTCCTGATACAATTTTGCATTTTGGAGATAGCTGTTAAGAAGTATAAATTCAAGTCCAAACTGCTTAGCTACCATAATAGATTTTTCTATGTAGACTTGCGCGGATTCAAAATCTTGTTTTGCAAGGTAAATTTCACCTATTAATCTGTTAAATAGTGCTATGAAATAATAATTATTAATATTTGGCCCCTGTGCAATATCAAGGGCTTTTGTTGCTATATCAAGTGCAAACTGAGTCCCGTTAGTGATAAGTTTTATCTCTGCTATCAGGTACCAGGAAAGCAATACTCCTGTTGCAACTTTTGTTTTTGCAAAATAAGAAACCTGCTCTTCAAGTATTTCAAGAGCTTTTTTTGTTTGGCCGCCGTCTTTTAAAATTTTTGCAAGCAGTGTCTTTAAGATGTTTTTTGTAAAGTTATCATTAACATTATTTGCGTATGCAGTAACATTAAATAGTTCACTGTAAAGCGTATTGTAATCTTTTTCAAAGAATTTGTTTAAAATATCAATAAAGTTCCACCTTGAGACAATAAACGAATCCATATTATCGAGCGGATAATCTTTCAGCAGATCATCAAGAACCTTTTTAGAGGTTTTAAAATCTCCTTTTATTGTATTAGCCAGTGCAATAAGCAAGCAAAGTCTGCATGTCACGGAAGGCTCTGTTGTTTGATTTTTTTCAAGAATATCTCCTATACTTTGTATAACGTCAAACATTTTTCCATCACCTTGGAAAATAAGAGCTTCCGCAAAGTCAAAGTATATTCCCAGCCAGGTTTCATACAGGTCGGAAATTCTGATAACGGGTAAGTCTTTTCCCTTAGAAAGGACTTTTTCAATTTCGGGCAGAAGTTCAGTTTCAATAAGGTTTATAAGCTGTCCGTAATTTCCTAAGCGAAGAAGAGGGGTGACTTGTCTTGATTTTATCAGGATTTTTTCAAACCTCATCTCGTCCGGCAGTTTGTTTAAGACACTGTCCGTGCATTCAATTGCACCCCAATAGTTTCCAGATTTCATTGAACAGGACGCGAGATATCCCAGTAATTCTATATGCTCAGCATCATCGTTATCGTCAAGCATCATTACTGCTGTCTGCAGATATTCAAATGAGGTTTTGTAATCTATTGGTTCAAGTAGTTTTCCTACTCTTGTATAAATATTTCTTTTCACTTTTTGGAAAAACGGATTGGTTTTATTTTCTATGAGTTTAAGTGCTTGCTTTTGGGTAATAATATATAATCCAATATCTCCAATATAGCAGGCTTGTTTCATAAGAAGCGTCCAAATCTCAAAAGCGTGGTCATTATTGCTTAATTTCTGAACAATATATCCTAATAATGCGATAGAGGATTGCTTATAGATGCTTAAAGTTTCATAGAGAATATTTAAGATTTCTTCAAAATATTCATCGTTTTTGACATTCGCGACAATTAATTTCCATATATTGGTGCTTTTGAATTCAAAAGATAAAGTATTAATCTGGGTTATAAAGCCCAAATCCACAAGTTTTTCAACAATACGTTCAAATTCTTGAGCAGGATTGTTGTCAAAATTTTCCAGCATGGCAGGGTAAATTTTCTTCCCTAAAATCGACATTGCGGTTAGGAGTCTGTATGCGTGCAAATCTGTTTGCTTAAGAATATTTAATCTAAAATTAATAATATCTTCCAGGGAGTTATAGGATACCGGTTTAAAGTTATTTCTTCTAATATCATGGTAAAGTAATACAATTTGCTCTACCACTGACGGGTTACCGTTAGCTATTCTTATAGTTCTTTCAACAAAAGGCTTTTCGAATTTCATACCGCTGTATTGCCCCAGCAAAGATTCTATTTGGTTTTGTGAAAATTGTGCGATATTTAAATCCATATAGTTTACAGCATCTAGTAACGGAGAAGGCAACCTGCCGAGGCCAGGTTTAGTTTCAGCTGAAATTATTATGAATTTGCTTCTTTCCAGTACCAGTTCTTCTTTTAAAAGTTCTTCTATAAAGTCATAAGACATTCCGTCAATATATTCAAAGTTATCTATAATAAAGACAACCTTCATCTTCTCAATGATGGTTAAGACAACTTTTTTCATTATATTAAACATTTTTGCCTTGTTATAATAAATATTTTCATATTTATCGGTATTTTCCGGATACAAAAAGTTGAGTAAATCTAAAATTTCGTTATTGGTAAGTGACGGGAAATCCTGTTTGAAAAATTTAAGAGAATTCTTTTTTAGTTGAAGTGTATCCGGACAAAAATTGTTTATATTAAAAAAGTTTAAAAACAAATCCTGAAAGAAACCGAAAGGAGATAATTGTGTAATTTGCGTGCAGGATCCAAGCATCCATATCAGCTTTGCCTTTTTTAATTCATTAATACTGTATCTTAAAACCAGATTCTTTCCGGAACCGCTTTCTCCGCCTATAGTAATTATTTTTGTTTCAGCATTTTTAATTGCTTCCAGGAGTTTTGTTTTGACTTTCTGCTGTGAGTATGTATTTGCTGTGTATGCAGGTAAAATAGATTGTTCTTTTTCTTCTCTTTTGTCCAGATTGGCTTTGCATTTACGGCATAGTTTAGCAGCAGGTAAATTTGCAGCACCGCATTCAGGACAAATTTTTAGCAGAATATTCCCGCAGCCGGAGCATTCTTTTGCTGTTATAGTATTATAAGATCCGCAAGATTTGCATATTGACCCGACTTTTGCACCGCAAAAGCTGCATTTCAAAGAATTGTCTTCAATTTCTTTTTTGCATCTGGGACATTGCATTAAGCTTTTATTCCTTTACTAATAAGGATATCTCAATTAGAGTATCTATAACTTGTTCTTCTGTCAGGTTAAGTTCTTTACTGATTTTATCAACCGTGTTTCCGTCGTTAAATCTTAGTTTATAGATTTTGAAAACATTGGAATCGGGATCTTTTTTATTTATAATTTCCAGAGCCTCAGTGACATCTCCTTCATTCCATAGAGAATCTTGAACATCAGGATTATAGCTAAAGCATGAATAATCTGGTCCGATTACAGCTTTAACAGTCTCTTCTTTAGGCAGGGTTTTAGTTTCAGAAATAAGAGGCTTGTCTATATCAGCCGGCTCCAATTCTTCTAGATCAGATTCTGTAAATGTTAAATCTTCAGCTTCAGTATCAGCTGTAAGTTCAAGATCTTCTGAACCATTCTCAAGAGATAATTCATTGACTTCTTCCAATACTTCTGCTTCTTCAACTAAGTTTTCAGCAGTTATTAATTCGGGTTTTTGTTCATCCAAAAGATTATTCTGCTCTTGCATTAAATCTGGATTGGCTTCAAAACTTGGTAAATCTTCTGATACGGAGGTATCTTCAATTATGGTGTCAAATTCTTCTTCTCTTGCAGAATCAGTTTCAAAATCAGATAAATTATCAGAGACAGGTATCTCTTCTTCCATAAGATCGGCCGGTTCTTCTTCCGAAATTTCCGAAGTATTTATCTCAATTTCCGATAATTCATCAATGGCAGACATATCTTCCAATAAGTTGTCAGGAGTTTCTTCCGTCAAAGAGCTTGCTTCAATTGGAGCTGTCGGAGATTCATTCAGCTCTGTGGATACAAAATCCTCTTTTTGTATTTCATCCGAATCAATTGACTCTTCTTGGATTCCTTCAAAAACAGGAGAGTCTTGTACTGCTGCTGTCATATCCGATTCAGGTTGAAGATCTTCTTGTATAAAGTCATTAGAAACTGTATTTTCTTCAAAAACAAAAGACTGTTCTGTATCCGGTTGGATTATTTCATCCGAAGTTATGTCAGTTGATAACTCCGATTCTTCTAAAATGTCGAGGTTATTATTTTCCGGAGAACTTTGCAGATCTAAAGCAACTTGTTCCTCTGTGCTTTCGGATATTGGTTCGATTTTAGCGGACGGAGCTTCCGGTCCGTTAATCATTTTATCAACAAGTTCTGTATTTACAGATGTTAAATCTTTTTCTACAGTTGCAGTTTTTCTGGCAGTGGTGCGTGCTTCAGACGCAGCTTTTCTTGCAGCAATAATCGCATCTACAGCTCCTGATGAACGAGGTCTTACTCCTTTATTCAGCTTTTTAGATACTGTAATTATTGAAGTGGATATAACTTTTTCAAGATAAGCTGATATGACATCTTCATTTGTCACAGAATTTAAAACTACTTTGGCATGGTTATAAACATCCTCTGCGATATCCTTCAGAATATCTTCATGACCGGGAAATTTATTGTTTTCCTGAATTAATTCAATTATTAAATCATAGTATTTGTTATTTTCCATATATTCTCTTTTCCCTATTACAAATGAATTACTAATACAGGGTTGCCTGCAATATTTCCAAATGAACTTGTATTCATTCTAAGATTTATATTTAAAGCATTATTAACTGTTTTTAAAATAATATCATCTACACTCTTTTCTCCGCTAGATTCCGTAATACCCTTAACTTCGAATTTTTTTGTATTTTTATTGTATTCAATTTCCACTGCTATTTTATTTGTAATAGGTGGTTTGCTAAGCAATAATAATTCTGTTTTTAGATTAAGCTGTATAATTTTTCCAAGTTTCAAGAAATAACGTTTAGCGGTATTGTTAGAAACATAACCGCTTGGAACTTCCCAGTTTACAGAAAGGTTTGATACCAGAATAGATGCGTCAAGATTCTGTTCTATTGCCGGTATAGATACCGAAGCCGCTTCTTCCGTAGCTGTAGGTTTTTCTATGTTTTCTATAGTTTCAACAGGCATAGCTTCTTGTACCGGAGTTTTTGGAGCTGTACTTTTAGGTGCTTGTGTCTGTTTCAAATCATTTGGAGGCAGCGGTAGATCAGCAGGAGCCGGATTTACAAATTTAGTATAACTATAGTATCCAATTGCTCCTAGTACGGCAATAGCTCCAACTACCGGTAAAAGTTTAGAAGTTTTTTTCTTAGGTGATTCAGCAATAACGTTGTCATCTAAATCTTCGTTTTCTGAAGACTGTCCGAACAATCTGTCTATTTGCGGTGAAGTCTCTATATTCTCGTTATTGTTGTTTGGCTCTTCTTGAACATCTTGTTTAGGTTCATTATCAAGAAGAGATTCCAGATTTGCTATATCAAGCTCTACTGAATCTTCATTATTATCAATAGTATTTAGGCTTGGGGTTGTTTCCGTTGAGTAATTAAACTCGTTTCCAGCATCATTACCTTCTTTATCGGATTTGTATTCTGGGATTTCAGACGTTTTATATGGTGAAGATTCATCACCGGCTGTTTCTGAAGGATTATATTCAACCAGTTCTTCTGTTATTAAAGGTTCGGTATTGCTGTCTTCAATTGTGCTAATCTCATCGTAATTGCTCATATTAAATTCTGTCGGATTAGAACTAATACTTTCATCAATATTCGGGATTTCTTCCGATTCCACTTCTTTTATATTATCATCAAGTTCTTCGGATACTGTATCAGCAGGTGCTTCATCATCACTTTCAGCTACTGTTACAGTATTTTCTTCTAATTCATTCCCAGAAGCTTCTTCTAATTCAGAAACAATGTCAGAAGCTTCAAGTTCAAAGCTCTCTGGTTCTGTATCTAAAATGAAGTTCTCAGATGCTTCAATTTGGTCATCAATTTCATTGAGAGGCTCTGTTATATTTTCATCAAAATTTAATTCTGTCGGGACATTAGCATCTAGGCTTAGAGGCTCAATACTATCAGCTTCTAAGTTTAGAGAGAAATCTTCAGTTTCCTCGCCTTCGGAGGCTCCTTCGGTATTGTTTTCAACATCAGCTTTATTCTCTGATTGAGTTACTGAAATCAAATTAAAAATACTTTGAGCCTTAGCCGCTATTGCAAGCCTTTCCCTTGCATCTCTGGAGTTGATGAGTTCCAGATAAAACTCGTCAACATTTTCCATTGAACCTTCAAGAAAAGAAAAGATTTTTTTATCAATGTTATCAACAAACTCCGGTGTCTGCCTGTCAATTAACAAAGGTTCGATGTCATAAAATGATGTTAATTCTGATTCATCAACTTTATAATAACCATTTTGTTCTTTTGAAAAATCTATTTCGTTTGAAGAAATAAATCCTGTTACGCTTCCGCCAGATAAATCTGGAGTAATTTTAATGAACATGAATGCTACCGGAGCTATTCCTTTGTCAAAAAGACTTTTGGGTACAAATATTTCATTTTCATTAAAGTATAGTTTTACATCTATGTAACAATTATTTATATAGATATCTGCTATTTCAAGATCTTTCAAAACATATGATATGTTATGAAGTCCAGACTTTGTATCAATTTCAACTTCTGTAAAATATTTTTCTGCAATATTTCCAGCAATAGCATTTGCAACTGCTCGATTTCTGATATCTGGATTCTCAATGTATTTACAAATATCTCTTGCTAGTTCTAAATCATTCTCTTCTATCAAAAAATTATCGTTATTCACCGGACACTCTCCCTCATTATGAGCTAATGATACCATATTGTAAAAAAAAAATCCATATTTTTGACTTATTCAATAAAAATATTAAACCATATAGTGTATTTTTTATAAATTACTTAAAGAAATGTTACGAAAAACCGTTTTGTATTGGTGAAAGGATATACAACAATGTTTTCAGCTATGATTCAAAATCTGTTATCATCATCAGGGCAATCAAGTGCGATGCAGAGAGCTTCTCAGATGAATAATTATATTAACAGATTAAATGCCCATTGGACTCCTGTTGAGACCAACACTCCTCAGGCCGTTTTAAATAAAACTAATATAGAATCTTTTGATAAAGTTTTAAAATCTTCTGCACAGACAAAGTTTGGAGATCTGTTAACAAATCCTGCTACCAGGGTAAATGCTTCTATTTATACAAATAAAGCAGAAGGAGCAGTAAAAGATTACTCTACTAAGTCAAAAATTAAAGAACTAATCTCAAGAGTATCTAAAAAACATGGTGTTGATGAAAAACTTGTAAATGCTTTAGTTAATCAAGAATCAGGGTTTAACCCTAACGCAAAATCGAGGGTCGGTGCCCTGGGGTTGATGCAGCTTATGCCCGCAACAGCTAAAGGATTAGGTGTTACTAACCCTCTTGATCCGGAACAAAATGTTGAAGGCGGGGTAAAGTATCTTAAATCAATGTTAAATCGTTATAATGGAAATATAATTCTTGCTCTGGCTGCATATAATGCCGGTCCGGGTGCTGTTGACAAGTATGACGGCGTTCCTCCTTATAAGGAAACTCAAAATTATGTCCGCTCTATACTATCAAGTTACCTTTAAGCTGATTACGCGCGTTTGTTGAGAATAGCTTCTCTTTCACGTTCCTGTTTTTCGTGGATTCTCCTTGTATTAGCATAAGTTAATCTAGGAATAAACCAGCCTAAGATGTATGGTGATATGAATAGTGTTGTTAATAGAGCTGGAATAGAATTCAATCCTCTTGCAAAAGAGGTAATACCGTTACCTTTAGGTTTTTTGACACTCTTCATTAAGTCGGTAATCAGTTTATTTAGGCTTTCTTTATCATTTGATTTGCCAAGTTTTTGTGCTTGTTCGCCAAATTTATTGAAGAATTCTATTACTTTTTTGTTTTTATCTGATCTGCTCAAATCTTTTAATTTAGATAAATCAAGAGTTTTTTCGTTAAATAGGGTCGTAGCAGTTTCTGATTTAGAAAGAATTTTTTGCAGATCTCCATTATTTTGATCGATATACTTGCAGAAATTCTTCATTTTTTCTAAGTTATCAATATTATTATATAAAGAGGATATTTCTGAATTTGTAAGCACATGTGCTTTGCTATATGGATTTAGTAAGTCTAGAGATGTTTTCAATTTGCTCATATCTCTATTTTTTTGCATCAAGACGAATCCAGAGTGATTTTCATAAGAGGTGACAAAAGCTCTGGTAAGCATAGGTACAACAAAAACAACAGCCAGGCTAGATGTGATATCTCTTATTAGAATCTCATATAGTTCAGTTAAGTCTTTCTTACCGGTTACATCATCAGTTTGTGCACGATTAAAGGCTCTCAGTCCTCTAGGAAGGAGTAATCCAAAAAGGGATAGTCCTGCCATTAAAGTGTGTGTAAAGTTATGTCCGTCATATTCCAGTTCGGATGAAAAATTCTCATTTGTATGTTTTGATATAAATTTGCCCAATCTTGATAATGGATTTTTGGACGGAGTTTTACCTTTAAAAGCTACTTCTTTTGTGATAATTTCATTTTCTATCTCTAAATCTTTTTCAAGCTGTTTTTCTCGTTTTTTATCATGTTCAAGCTCTTGTTCTAATTTACGCTCCTGTTCTCTAATTTCTCTTAGTTTATTTACAGTTTGAGCGCCTGGAGCAATATTGTTTTTAGCATATATTTTAGGTAAAATAGAAAGTACGCCTAATGTTGCTGCCATTGTTGAAATATTGGTGATCATGCGTTTTGCAATAGAGCTATTTTTTAAGTTTTCAGCAGAGATACTATCAAGTGTATCAAGATGTTTATTTAAAGAAATAGTATCATTGCTATACTTAATCATTGCATCCATTACATCTTTTGTTGAGAATGTCCTGATATCCTTTATTTCATCTGAACCGAATTTTATTTTTTGCAGCATATTTAAGTCAGATGAAGTGTTGTATCTGATATTATCAATATGTTCTACTATGTTAGACAGACACTCTTTACGGTATTTATTCTTGCCGAATGGTCTTTTTAGCTTAGCATCTTTAGGAATTCTTTCATAGTTTTTGAGTTGTTTTAGTATATATTCAATACTTTCATCTTTTACATTTTCTTTACCTAAAGAATTTTCAAGCATTTTACGTATATTATTTTTGAAGAATTCTTCTTTAAATTTATCTTTATTTTTTAATAAAGTTTTGTCAAATTCCGGTTTACTAATTAATTCTTTCAGACTGTTTCCGAATCTTTTTATAAGCTGTGAATTTACACTTGTTGATCTTCCGAATACAGCTGCAAGTGCAAACATAATAGGTGCTACAGCCATCATACAAGGTCCTGTGAGACCTTCTCTACCAAGGACTTCAAAACCCTCTTGAATGTTGTAATGATCCGTAATTTCTTTATCTCGCAAAAATGCTGCACCTACTCTCGGTAAGGTCATGCCCAAGCAGTCTTGGATTAGGAAAGAAACAAGAAATCCTCCATTTTCAATTCCTTGCATGAAGTTACCGGAAGCACTTAGTATTCCGGTTAAGCCAGAACCAAAACTAGGATTGTATTGTTTTGTAGCACTGTTATCCTGCTTGTTGTCTGTAGAGCTTAATATTTGGTGATTACAGCATTTTTCAATTTTCAACTACACAAACCCTTTACCTAATATGTACACAAATTTATAAAGTATTTTAATTTCTTAGATTTGCTATTTTGTTACAAATATCGGCAACATTGTTACAAAAAAAGATTAAGTGTATATAGTATACTTATTATTTTTTTTAATTGCAAGTAAAAGCCTGTCAATATTAACATTTATTACAAAAAAAAGAGTCAAAATGACTCTAAAAACTTAAATGTGTGAAGTGTAGTATAAATAATAGATATATGTGTATAGCGATTTATAAATACCTTATATATATAAAGTTATATTTGTTTAAATAATTGCTTCCTATAAGGTGATTTCTTAACAATTCTTTACAATCGTTGATTTCTATATTTACAAAGTTAATAAATAAATAGCAGATGAGGAAACGGAATGTTTTTAATCGATTTATTTAAATTTAATAAAAAGTGCCAGCATGAAAGAGTTTTACCTGATGTGGAACAAGCTTACTGCCCGGACTGCGGTAAGTTTATAAAGAATGAATGGTATATTACAAGATGTGCATGCTGCGGAGTAAAGTTACACACGGTTCAGCGCGGAGATAAAATTGAACCTCTGAACCACTATTGTACAAACTGCGGATCCGGGGAATTTAAGCTGGAAAAATTAGCTAAGATTAACTTTATAGATATTAATTTTGCAGTTTTACATAAAAGAGTTATTGAAAACGAAAATTTATCATTTTCTACCCAGTGCTGGCAGGAAAGAACAGATGTGCAGCCCAAATTGCTAGTACAATACTTATAATATCCGACAGAATTCCGGTAAGCAGAGCATATCGGAATTTTTTTATTCCTATTGAGCCAAAATATACGGTAAGAACGTAGAAAGTTGTTTCAGAACTTCCTATCATTATGGCTGCCATTTTTGTTACAAAAGAATCTGCACCATGAGAAGCTGCCAATTCTGAGAATAATCCGAGAGCAGCAGAACCTGAAAGTGGCCGGGTAATCATTATTGGTAAAATATCCGCAGGGATTGAAAATTTATTTAGTATAACTCCTAAAAGGCTTGTAACCCATTCCATTGCGCCGGAAGCTTTAAACATTGATATTGCAGCAATCAATGCAACAAGGTAAGGTATAATTTTTATAGATACCGTAAAACCGTCTTTTGCACCTTCGACAAATTCTTCGTAGACAGGGACTTTTTTAAATATTCCGAAAGCAAGTATTATTAAAATCATCAGAGGCAGTATAATCATACTTTTTCCCTCCAGATTTTTCTTAAAATAATGGTTATAACAATTGAAGCAATAAAGGCAATAGTTGTTACGATAAGTGTCGGAAGAATTATATCAGCTGGATTTTCAGCGCCTAAGCCTGAGAGAATAGCAATAACTGTTGCAGGTATTATTTGGAATCCCGCGGTATTCATTCCGAGAAACATGCACATAGGATCACTTGCGGTATCTTTCTTAGAATTTTCTTCCTGAAGTTCTTTCATAACTTTTAGCCCGATCGGAGTTGCCGCGTTTGTTAGCCCGAGTGCATTAGCCGTAAGACTCATTGTTATATCTCCAAGAGCCGGAGAGTCTTTTTTTACATCTTTAAACAAAGGTTTTGCCAAGGGGTAAATTATTTTTGAGATTATTTTTACCAGACCCGATTTTTCTGCAATCCTCATTATCCCGAGCCAAAACGCCATTATTCCTATTAAAGACAACGCTATCCTAACTGCCGTATTGCAGGCATCAAGCATTGAATTTACAAGCTCCGGAAGCGTTCCGTTTACTATGGCTGCAATGATTGATACACTTATTAGAATAAAAAACAGATAATTCATTAAAATTAATTTTAAGAAAAAAATTATTATTTGTCACTATTTTTATATTAGTATATAATAAGTGTAAATGTAATAATTTAGGATGTGGGATAGTAGTTATATGGCAGATCTTGATAACTTTTCAGAAATAAAAGAGAACTTTGATACAGTTAAGACTTTATTAAATTCAATAAGAGCACAGGGTATTCTTAATACGTCTGATGTTGATAAGTTGCTGACAGGTATTAATGAAAAATTAGAAAAAATTAATACAGAAGAAGATATAGACTTAATAAAGATTTTCTTGTCTGAATTAAAACAGAATCTTGATGAACGCCATAGTTTGCTTCTCTCTAAGTTTGGTGCAATTGAATCACTGTTTGCAAACCTTTTAAAAAACAGCTCGGAAATGCTCAAATCTTCTGAGGTCAAAGAGTTATTTGATATTGTTGCAACAAATCTTTCTGTTTTTTCAAGGGAAGTTGTTTCTCAGAAAGAATCGCTTACCGATATTACTTTAAGACTTGATGCTTTAAGATCTGATGACAGTCAGAAAAAAGATATTATTAAAAATATTTCACTTCTTAAAAATGACTTGGAAAGATTAAATAACGGCTTTGATTCTATTGTTGTAAGTTTGAATGATAATTTTAAAACAATTATCAAGACTATAACTTCTATGGATAAAACGGATTATCTGGATAAGTTTTCAGATGTTTTGTCTAATATTGAAATGTCATCAAATACAGTTTTGTCTGCCCTGCAAATGCTGGATCAAAAGACTGTTCATGTTGAAGATGCTCTGAAAAATCTTGCTACTCAGGCGGATGTTAGCTCGCAAAATGAGAAACTATTTGATTTAACAGCTCAAACAAGGGAACTTACGGCTTCGGTTAATGAGCTGGGAGATAAGTATATCCGTATTGACAATCTTGCTGATAAAATTGATGCTTCCGTTAATATTATTGCAAGTTTAAAGTCTACCTTAGCTGATGAAAGTGATCAGAATGTAAAAGAAATACTTTCTTCCTTAGAGAAACTCCAGGCAGAAGTCTCTGCTATAAGTACGGATGAAAAATTTGAAGAGTTTAAGTCTTCGCTTGAAGGGGTGTTAAAAAATATTGTAGACGGAACGCTGCTTCTTGATAAGAACCTTAAGTTTACAACGGATGAGATTCAAAAGATATCTGATGCAATAAAAGCTTTGGATATTAATATAAGTTTTCAGAATCTAATTTCAAACATAGGAAAAACTGAACTAAATATTAAAAACCATATAGATGAAAGCACAGAGAAGGTTTCCAGTTTAAATGAAGTTAATATTACGAGAGTTTTAAATTCAATTTCAACATGCGCTGATACATTAAGTTCAAAATTGAATGAGACACAATCCTCTATTGCTGTATTGTGTGAGAAAAACTTCGGGTCCGTATTTGAAAATATTTCTGATTTAAAAACGATTGTGGCGCAGCTTGATGAAAACAGCGTTTCTGCAAATAATGCTATATTTTCAAATATAACAGACAGGCTTACACTGTTTGAAAACGGGTTAAGAACTTCTCTTGAAACTCAGGAAAGAACCGTTTCCAATTCTTCTGCTCAGCTTGTGGAACAAATTGAAAACATAAAGAATTTAACCGGAGTCCTTGATTATAAAATGGATTCTTCTGTTGTTGAAACAGGTAATCTCAAACGTGAATTTTCAGATTTAAAAACTGCTGTAGAAAATGTTTTGGCGCTTGATTTTGTAAATACAGTAAAAGACTTAAGGGTAGATTTATACGCTTCAAAACAAGAAATTTCTAATACTCTTGAAAGCACAAACAGTGATTTGTCTGAAAAATTTACAAACGATTTATATGGTAAGTATGAGCTTTTAATAAGCAAATTAGATAATGTGGAAGATGAGTTGAAAAAGGCGCAAGCATTATCTTTAAGTGCCCTAAAACCGGTATTGGAAAATATATCTTCTTCAATTGTGGATGTCTTATCTTATGTAAGTGAAGCAAAACCGGCATCATCGGAAGATTTTGATGCTAAACTGTCTGGAATTTCTAATATTGTAAAAGAAAACAATCTAAGTTATATAGAAAATGTCAGAGATGTTGTTGATGTAATAAGAATTCAAGTTGAGAATAATTTAAAAACTATACAGGAGGAATCTTCTGCCGAGTTAGATTTAGTTAAGCGTGCTATCTCGGAAAATTCGGAAGACCTGAAGAGTGAAATTAAGTATTCTTATTCAAAATTACTTGAAATACAGGATGCTTATAAAGAAATTAAAGAGATTATATCTGTTAATAGTGTTTCTTCTGACAATAAAATTGAAGGAATATTAGATGCGGCAAGTTCTTTGAAAGAAGATTTTGATTCGAAGTTCACATTGCTGAAAAATTCGCTTCTGGATAAAATTACTGATTACAAACAGGAATTTACCTGTGAAAATGCGGATAAACTAAGTGAACTTAAGTTCTCTTTTGAAAATCTTTACGGTAAAAATACGCAGGAAATAATAGATCTTGTGGAAGAGCTAAAGACCCAAATCTCTCATTTATCAGAAGATAATTCCTCTGCAATGACAGGTATTCTTGCAAAAATTCTTGAAAATTTTGTTTCATTAAAATCTCTTATGAATACCTTAAATGATAAATATGCAGAAACTTTGTCTCAAAAAGTAGATGTGATTCTTGAAGATTTTGCGGGGTTAAAAAGTGTTCTTGACAAAGTTGACGAAAATGTTGACGGAGATATGACAAGACAGCTTTCAATCATTGAAAGCAATTTTGAATCTCTTGTTTCACAGATTACAATACTTTTTGATAAGTCTGACAGAGCACTCTCTGAAAAAATTGAAGAAGAATTCTCTTCAATTTCGGACAGAATGCAAGTTACTGTATCAGAAAAACTTGAAGGATACAAGGCTAAAATTGAAGAAGCTTTTGATACTTTGCAAGCAAAGGCTGTTTCTCAGTCGGATTATTTAAAAGAAAGAATTTCCGATATCAATACTGCAATGAAATCTGTATGGGAAGAGCAATCTGAAGAGAATATGAAACAGATTGAAGAGATTGCAGAGACTCTAAAGGGTGTAATTGATGAAAATATTAAATTAACGGCTGCGGATTATTGTTCCCTAAAGGCTAAGTTAAATGAATTTGCTAAAAATATTGAAGCTAATAATCAGCTTCTCACGCAGGATTTAAAGGCTCAGCTTGACGATATAACAAAATATATAGACTCCGTTCTTGATATTCAAGCACAGGAAGCTGCGGTTAAGTATGATGATTTGAGTTCAAAACTGGTTAATATTAGCGAAAAAGCAGATTCAAATAAACAATCACTTGATGAGAGCTTAAAATCGTTAGCGGAAGCGAATAGTTCGGGTGTTGCAACTATTATTAATTCCATTAATGAGGCTAAAAATGAAGCTGATTTAAATACAAAATCAGCTACGGGTGTATTTTCAAATCTGATTTCAGAAGTTAAAAATATTATTAATACCTCATTTAATAAGGCTTCTCAAGCTAATGACAATCTGGCTAATAGCTTAGAGGATATAAAAACAGATTTAGATAACGGTATTAACACCGTTTCATATAATGTTACAGAAGGCTTTGAAGCGCTAAATCAGAATTTATCAGATTCATCAATGGAGTTGGGTAAAAAAGCTGCTAAATTTGAGGCTGACTTAAACGAAATCAAAAATGATGTGAATATTAAGTCTGACACCGTTAACACAACAATTGTAACAGGCTTTACTGCTGTCGAGAAAGAAATAAAGGAACTCGCAGAAGAGAATGAATCTCTTGCAAATAAGATAGAAAGCGGAGTTATAGAAGTAAAAGAAAACTTGCAGCAGCAGTTTGACGCGGTTAAGGCTTCAAGTGCGGATATTTCCGTGTTAACTCAAATGTCTGCCAATAATAATACATTGCTTGAAAGTTTAGGAAATCAGTCACGTGAACAGCATGAAGGAGTGTTGTTGCAGTCCCAAAATATCCTCAGTGCAGTTAAATCTGTTGAGAACCGTGCGAATGAACAAATTTCTGCAGCTAAAGCTGCTAAAACAGAATTATCTGCATTAACCTCTCTTGTAGATAATAACAAAGCTCTTATTCTTGAACTTAGCGACTCGCTTGCAGAGAAAGTGGATAATTTGATTTCCACCAGTGCTGACATTTCAGCAGGAGAACTCCAGTCAATTGATTCTTATGTTAATAATCTGTATGAACAGATTGAAGCTGAAAAACAAAATGTTGTTGCCTGCAAAGATTTAATTATTGAATTTTTGCAAAAAGAGCTTGACTCTCTTTCTCAAAATGTTGAAAAAGAGACGGATGTTATTATCGGAGAATTAATTGATCAATTTGAGCTTCTCAAAAAATCTCAGGCTGATGAGACAGTTAAGTTAACAAATCAGATAGAAGATATTGTAAGCAGTCATATCTACAATAATATTGAGGATTTAAAATCATTCTTTGATATTAAAACAGATACCTCTGTAATGCTTGGTAAGCTTGATAATCTAAAAATTGAACTTACGGATTCCGTTGAGAAGCTTATTACAAACTTGAATAAGCTTCTGGATGCAAACCTATTTACATCAGCAATGTCTGACTACAGAGTTGCGGTTGAACTCTTGATTAATTCTTCTGTTGAGGCTTAAATGACAGAATAGAAGATTTTATTAGCAGGAATATTGCTGATATTGGCGAGCTGATTTCAGCTGACAGAAAAGATATTGAGGATAAACTTGCGCTGTTTGATAAAAAGTTTATTGATACAGTTGTAGACAAGTACGAAGAAATTAAGCTTATTTCTAATAAGTACAATGATTCATTTAATGAAATAAATAATTCGGTTAATGATATTATTTCACGCTTCGAGGATGTAAAATCGGGCGTTAATAATAAAATCAGTGAACTTGCCGAAACCATCAAATCTTCATGCGAAGCAAATGGAAGACAGATTGACAAGCTTCAGGAAAGCTTTGAAAATCTGAGATCTCAGATTTCTAATAAATCTTTTGATGAAGCATTCCAAGCTTCAATAAATAAACAAATTGCGAGCTTGGAAGATTTGATTCAGGAAGAATTCGGATATATTCAGGATATCAGTGACTTATGCTGCAATAGCTTGCCGGATGTAACAGAAATGAATACTCTTGTCAAGCATTCGGTTCTGAAATCAATAGAAGAGTTTTCTCAAAAGTTAGATTCTCAGAATATTGAGAGCAGGCTGGATGCAGAGCTTAAAGAGTTTAAGTCTGATATTATAACTCAATTCCTGAATGTGTTTAATCAAATTTCATTTGTAGCGGAACAAGAAGAGATTCTTGATTTTATTCAGGAAAAACATTCCGAGTTAATTACTATACTGAGTCATATCGTAACTTCTGTGGATGTAATTGATGAAATAAGCGACAATGTTGTAGTTGTTGATAATAAAATTGATTCATTAAAAGATGATATTGAACATATTAATGACAAAATCAATTCAATTATTTCTTCTAATGGTGATATCGATTATATTTACAGTCTTCAGGATTTAGAGTCAGATATTGCTAACTTAAGGCTTGTCCTGAATGAAATGAAAGAGAATGATCATGGCAATGAATTCTCAGATTTAATTACATCTACAAATGATATTTACAAATTAGTGGAATCTATTAAATCAGAAATTCCTGTTAAAAAAGATATTGAAGGAATTGCGGAAGATATAGTAAGTATAAGCACCAGAACAAATAAGCTTATACTTGCATCTGATGAATCTTATAAAACATTACAGGATAACTTGCAAGACTTTAAACTTGTTATTAATGACTTGGATGAAAGAACCAGAAACTTCCCTCGCGAAGCGGGCATAGATAAGATTGATTCAAAATTAAATTCTCTTAATAATATGATGATATCAGGAGCTAAAACTAATCAGGTATTCAATCAGGTATTTGAATATCTGGCAGAGTGGGTTGATAATGCCAGTGTTCAGATTAATGCTATTGCAGATAGGGTTGAAACTCTTGATGAAATCGATCAGATTAAGTCAATGCTGGCTGATTTAAAGGCTGAAGCGGAAGATGATTCTGAAAGTATTGAACTGGTTGAAGCTTTAGGAAATGTATTTGAGAAACAAACAAAACGAATTTCGTCACTTGAAGCAAAACTTGATAAAATAATAGTAGAAACTAAAATAAACAATAAGAATAATAAAATTGACCTGACTCCGATGGAGGAAACTCTTAACAGATTCCTGGTGGCGGTGGATGAAAAAATGTCAGCGCAGCAGGATAAGATAAATTCTCTGGAGGCTAAGCTTGAAGGTGCATTAGAACTTTTGGACAACAAAGATACTGCCCAGCTAACTAAAAAAGTCGGAGGAATGGACAGACAAATAGCAAAATTAAACAAAAGTATCGAAAAAATAGCATCACATGTTGTTGAAAAGTAATTTAAATGACATCAAATCAATATTTAAAAGCGGCAATGTTCTTACCGGCTTGGAAGAACGTTATTGCTATTCTTGTGATGCATCTAATATGGATGAAAAAGGCTTATTGCCGGACCTCGTAGTTTTTGCCGAATCTATAGAAGAGATTCAAAAGGTTGTTAAATATGCAAATGAGCATGAAATTCCTATTGTTTCACGCGGTGCCGGAACCAATATGGTCGGAGCTTGTGTATGTAAAAGCGGCGGTATTGTCTTGAATTTTTCTAAGATGAATAAAATTCTGGAACTAAACACTACTAATATGACAGTGAGAGTTCAGCCGGGCGTTGTTCTTGGGGATTTAAAAAGTTATGTTGAAGAATTCGGCTTATTTTATCCTCCGGATCCTTCAAATTTTAAAGTATCCACTATTGGCGGGAGTATTGCTCAATCTTCCGGCGGGGCAATGTCTTTCAAATACGGTACTACAAAAGACTATGTATTGAGCCTTAAAGTTGTAACCGCAGAAGGTGAATTGATGACTCTTGGCGCAGGTACAATTAAAGATGCATCGGGTTTTCATTTAAATCAACTCATTGTCGGGAGTGAAGGAACGCTTGCAATTGTAGTTGAAGCAGTGTTGAAATTGATTCCTAAACCTGAATCAAACCGAGTTATTACAGCCTATTTTGAATCAATGGAGGAAGCTATTTGTTCTGTGAACGGTATAATAACAGAAAAGGTCTTTCCATCTACTATTGATTTTATGGACAATAATTCTATTCGCACAGTGGAAGATTTTTATCCCTGCGGTTTGAATACAAATGCTGAGGCAATGCTTTTGATAGAAATTGACGGCTTTGAATCTTCCATGAATGAGCAGCTTTCACGAGTGCTTGATGTTTTAAAAACTACAGGAGCGACCGGAATAGATGTTGCCGATACAAAAGAAAAATGTGATCAAATATGGACGGCGAGACGCTCGTCTTTTGCTGCTGCTGCAAGATTGGCTCCTGACGTTGTTTCGGATGATATAATAGTTCCCAGAGATAGTTTAGCGGAAATGGTATCAAGGTGCAAAGAAATAAGTGCGAGATATAATTTAAGTATGTGCCTCGTTGGTCATGTCGGGGATGGCAATATACATCCACAGATTGCGCTTGATTTGGAGGATGATATTCAGTTTAAGAATTATATCAAAGCAAAATCCGAAATGTATAAGTATGCCTGGGAATTGGGCGGTACGATTTCTGCGGAGCATGGTATAGGTATTGAAAAATTGTCTTACTTGGAAAATACTATAGATAAGAAAGCTATTGAGTATATGAAAAGGGTTAAGAAGGTTTTTGATCCTAAAAACATCTTAAATCCGGGTAAGATTTTTATTATAAAATAAGGAGAGTTTATGGATATAGTTGTAATTTATTGTACGTTACCTGTTAAAAGTAAAAAAGTCGCAAAAGATATTATAAGAATTCTTATGAAACATAAGCTTGCTGCTTGTGTTTCTGTGGTTGAGCAGGTTAAATCTGCTTTTTCTTGGGACGGTGAGTTGTGCGAAGAGAAAGAACTCCTTATGATGATAAAGACCAGACGAGCAAATTACGGAAAGGTTAAACTTGTAATAGAGGATATGCATCCTTATACGGTTCCTGAAATTATTGCGCTTCCTGTGGTTGATTGTTCGGAAGATTATTTAAAATGGATAATAAAAGAAACAGAACCGAAAAATTAATAGATTTTATACAATCATTCGGGATTGAGCTTAATTACGGGAAAAATAAGGCTCGTGGCAATAAAGGTTTGTTTATTGCTAAAAACAAAGCTTTTAGAATTGATATAGCAAAAGGGCAAGAAGAAAATATGGGTATCTTACTGCATGAGTTTGCCCACTATATTCATTTTAAATATGATAAGACATTAAAATCATTGGATTTTATTTTCCCTGATCTTGACGAAAAGACTCAAGATGAGTTAATTGAGCTGACAGTTACTCTTATCCCTAAAAACAGTGTTAAACCTTTTTTTGACCAAGCTGCAATTATAAAAAAGGATATTAAAGAGCTTTCTTCAAAAATAAAGACAAAATATCCTGATTTTAAAATTTCGTCTCCATATTTTGCCTTAGAAAGAAAAGTACCATATCCGTTTTCTTTTTTATTAAAGTATGATAGAGTACGATTTGCCGGCAAGGTTTATTCTATAGAAAATGCAGATCTTGATGAATTAACGGGTGTATATTTAAAGTTGAAATCCAGACAGCGTGCTTTAAGACGTGTGAATTCAAGAATTTCGAAGCTAAATAGATATTATAATTCTCCGGGAGAACTTTTTGCCAGATGTATTGAGATGTACTATACAAATAAAGAAACAGTGGCTGTAAAGGCTCCAAACATTTATATTATATTGAATAAAGCCATTAAATCCCATACTGTTCCCGAATTAGCAGGATTAGCAAAAATTTGTTTAAATTAATTAATATAATCTTTATTTTTTTTTAATTTTCCTGTAAAATATTTTTGAGAGCTAATTATGATTAAGAATTTTAACAATAGTAAGCAAAAAAAGAATGATGCAGTCATCTTATTGATGATTATTTTAGGTTTTTTATTTGTTGTGTGGCTTTGTACACCGCCTGGAAATAAGTTCATGCAGATGGCTTTATGGGGCTCAAACACTCGTTTGTTTATAGCGAAAATAACTAATAATGCGGAGACTACTGAGTGGATCTTCCATCGGAATAATGCAGTGTATTTAACAAAAATGGATAATAAGAAAGCTGCTTTATTAGAAATTGATAGAGCAATAATTACATTTCCTACATACGGAAATGATATGGATTTATCTAATTTGTACAGAGAACGGGCTCAGATAAGAACATACTGGGGTGATTATAAAGGGGCCTTAGATGATTATATTCACTCAGGGAATATAGATACTCAGGATTTTTTACGTGTTGCAATGCTTTATAAATTTAATGGCAATTACAAAGAAGCGATGTCGTATTGTAATAGTATTTTAAGCTTAGAGCCGAATGCTTACGCCGGCTTTGCTTGTCTAGCTGATATCTATGCAGAATTAGGACATTATGATTTATCCGTTAGGGTATTTGACTTATTAATTGATCGTGTAAAAAATAGACCTAAGTATTACGCAGATAGAGCTATGTATAAACAAAAATTAGGTGATTTAAATGGCGCTGATGCTGATATCGCGAAGGCAAAAGAATTATCTCCTGCTGCACGTTTGGAGGACTCTATAATAGAAGATACCTTACATCCTAAAATATTTCGTATGGATATTAAACCGATTAAATAACTTCAAATCTTTATATTTAATTAACATTTATTCTATATTTTTGGTTTAAAATATTAATATATAGATTTGAGGTAATCTAATAATGAAATATTCTGAATATTCTGTTGTGATTATTGGAAGCGGTGTTTCAGGATTGTATTCCGCATTAAAAATATCCCGGCAGATTGAGTTGCCAGAAGGAATCCTGATTGTAACCAAATCAAATTTAGGCGAAAGTAATTCGAAATATGCACAGGGCGGTATAGTTGGTGTTTTACATCAAAATTCCGGTGATAGCGTAAATTTGCATGTTGAAGATACTATTAAAGCAGGCGCTGGTTTGAGTGAGCCAAATGTTGTCAGATATATATCTGAACGTTCGGATGAAGTTATTAATGACCTTATTGATATGGGTGTTAAGTTTGATAGCGATAAATCCGGAAATCTGGCATTTACTTTAGAAGCTGCGCATAGTTTTAAAAGGATTCTTCATGTAAACGGAGATGCTACAGGTAAGGGTATAACAGATGCTTTAACTAAAAATGTTATTGATGACGAAAATATTACGGTAATGGAAAATACTGTAGCTGCTGAGCTTTTGGTGAATTCTGACAGTGAATGTAAGGGCGTAATTCTTTTTAATGAGCTTACTGGCGAACATGAAATTGTTTATACTTCTGCGGTCGTTCTTGCTACCGGCGGGGTTGGACAGTTATATAAGTATACTACAAACCCTGAAGGCGCTACAGGGGATGGTATTGATTTAGCATATAATGCCGGTGCTATTCTTCAGGATATGGAGTTTATCCAGTTTCATCCGACGGCGTTGGCTCTTAATCCTTCTAGCAGAGAACGGTTTTTAATATCAGAAGCTGTCAGAGGGGAAGGTGCAAAACTTATTAATAATGAAGGTAATGAGTTTATGTCTCATTACCATGATAAAAGAGAATTGGCTCCACGAGATATCGTGACAAGAGCTATTTACAGCGAGATGAATAGAACACATTCCCCGAATGTATTTTTAAACGCTTCAATCATTGAAAAAACAAGATTATTTGACAGATTCCCTACAATAACTAAAAAGTGTATCGATAGAGGTCTTGATATTTCCCAAAAACCTATTCCTGTGGCACCAGCGGCTCATTATTCAATGGGGGGGATTAAGGCTACAATAGAAGGTAAAACTTCTATCAGGGGGCTTTATGCAATAGGTGAAACGGCTTCTACCGGCTTACATGGCGCGAACAGACTCGCAAGTAACTCACTGCTTGAGTGTGTTGTTTCTGCTTATGAGTTGGCTGATTATCTGTCATTTGCGAATCTTGTTCCTCCGAAAAAGATTGATTCTTCAATTATTAATACAATAGAAATATATGAAGAATCATTGTCAGATATTGAATACAATATTGAATTAATGAAACAAAATTTAAAAGACCTTATGTGGGAAAATGTAGGTATTATACGAACAGAAGAGTCTTTAAATAAAGCAAAAGATGGATTGTTAAAATTAAAAAATGAATTTACTCGCAACCGTAAATGCGTAACAAAAGAAGAATATGAATACAGAAATATGTTAAATGTGGCTGGGCTTATTATAGATAGTGCTATTACCCGCAAAGAGTCTCGAGGGGCACATTTAAGGGAAGATTATCCTAAAACTGACGATATTCCGAAACACTCAGCCGTTATTAAGCAGAACATTAAGGAGCTTGTTTATGTTGAATAACTTTTTTATAGAAGACCATGTTAAAAATGCTCTTCTGGAAGATATAGGCTTTGGTGATATAACTACAGACTATTTAACTAATGAAGAAGATTTGATGAGTTGTGAATTAAACACCCGTGTTGACGGTGTTTTCTGTGGTAAAGCTGTTTTTGAAAGTGTTTTTAGAATACTTTCACCAAATGTCGACGTGAAATTTTATTTTGATGACGGTGATATTATAAAAAAAGGCGATAAAATTGCAGATATCAACGGTCCTGCCCGTTATATATTGATGGGCGAACGTACTGCATTGAATTATGTTCAAAGAATGAGCGGTATTGCAACGGAGACTAAAAAGTATCAGGATGCAATTGGTGAATATAAGGCTAAAATTGTAGATACAAGAAAAACCACCCCGGGCTTTAGAGCTTTTGAAAAATATTCCGTTAAGATGGGCGGCGGAGCATTGCACAGATTTAACTTATCTGATTGTGCCATGATAAAAGATAATCATATTAAATTTGCAGGTTCATTAACAAATGCCGTTAATCAATTAAAAGAAAATCTTTCTCATGCACATAAGATAGAGGTTGAATGCGATACAATGGAGCAGGTTAAAGAAGCTTTAGCTTGCGGGGTTGATATTATAATGCTTGATAATATGAGTGTTGAGCTTATGAAAGAGTGTGTAAAATTAATTGATAATAAAGCGATAGTAGAGGCAAGCGGTAACGTGAATCTGCAGACTGTGCATGACATAGCTTCGACAGGTGTCGATATAATCTCTTCCAGCGCAATAGTTGCTAAAGCTCCGACATTAGACTTAGGTTTGGATTGTAAATAGTTTATAGCCTGTTTTTTTCTCGGTCAAGTTTTCTCTGTTCACTATCCAGTTTTGCTTGTTCATTATTCAGCTTAGTTTGTTCATTATCTAATCTAAGCTGTTCTCTGTTGTGCTGGTCTATTTGTCTTTGTAAATCCCGAACTTCACTTTCCAGTTTCTGTTCTTCCTGTCTTAATTCATTCGCTGTTTTTTCCTTGAACATTGGAGTGCAGTATAGGTTATTGTTGGTATAAATGTTTTTAAATTGTACTTTCATACAAAACTCCTTATATTTATTATAAGGCATGTAAAAGAAAATTTTGCTATTCTAAAGAATTATTTATAAATAGTTTTATCTAAAAAACTGTGATACAATTACTTTGTACTCAATTTATAAATTTTATAATTAAGCTCATTGATTTTAATAACACAAAATACCTCCTTGTAGCTCAGTTGGATAGAGCGCAGGTCTCCGAAGCCTGAGGTCATGGGTTCAATTCCCGTCAAGGAGGTTTTAATTTCATATGTACTTATGATTGAAGAATTGGCTTAAAATGTGTTATACTAGTAAGGTTAGAACATGTGAGGCTCAGCTGGTGGGTTTTTTCGATAGTTTAAAGAATTTTAAAAATCAAATAGATCATATAGAATCATCCGTATATAGTGGCAAGCAGTCTCTGCTTGAGTTATATGAACGAAATGCAAGGCTTGAAGCTGAGATTGCATTGAGAACTAAAGAGCTGGATACTGCAAATAGACAAATGCTTACATTGCAGCATATTTGGGATATGATGAATTCTTCTAAACCATTGTCCAGTGTTTTAAATGCAACAGTGAGGAGCCTTCAGGGTGAATTAGGCTATCTTCACAGCTGCATTGCAAAGAGACTTGTTGATAGTGAAGGAGACTATTTGCAGGTTGTTGCGTGTTCCGGTGAGCTTTTTAAAGGCAAGATGCTTAACTTTTTTAGCTGCGAACCGTCTGATTTAAGGTTGAAATTTCCTAATATTGAGGACCTTCCAGGTGCAATTGACGGCAATAAAATATATCAATCAAAAGAGATCTCAAATCTTATTAAGAGTGTATTACCTAATGTTTCAAATGAAATTGCGGACGCGGTTGCTACTGAAACTAAAGCAAAGTCATTTATTCTGATACCTTTATCATATAAGAATTCTCATTTCGGATCTTTGGTTGTCTTTTCAACAAGAGAGAGTGCTACGGAAAATGAACTAAACTTTTTGGCATTATTTGCAAAACAAATAGAGCTGGCTATAACAATTGCAGATCTTTTTCAGGCTGTTAAAGAACAGGCAATTACCGATGGAATGACGGGACTCTATAACAGAAGGTATTTTGAAGAATATATAAAAAAGGAAGCGGTTCGTGCAGGCCGCCAAAATCAAAAATTTACTGTTATCGGAATTGATTTGGATCATTTGAAAAAAATTAACGATTTATATGGACATAATTACGGTGATATAGCTATAAAAGCTATAGCAGAAGTCTTAAAAAGTAATGGACGGTCAATCGACGTTGCTGCCAGAATGGGCGGAGAAGAATTTAATGTTATTTTACCCGGTGTTGATTCCTCTGGCGGGCTTGTAGTTGCTGAACGTATAAGAAAATCTATTGAGTCTGTTACTTTAGAAAGGATAGGAAAAATTACTGCAAGCTTAGGTGTGGCTACTTATATGGAACATTCAGAAGATATTGATGAACTTCTTGAACTTGTTGACCATGCCATGTATGAGTCAAAACGAAATGGGCGCAACAGAGTTACTCTGGCTAAACCGGTAAGTGAAACTTCTTGGCAGGAAGTTGCAATAGATACTTTTGTTGATATTTTATCAAAGCATAGAATTCCTTTGGATGTAAAAACTTCAAAATATTTAACAAAAAAACTTCAAGAAATGAATATTAATAATGAAATGCTTTATCAGGTATCGGATGAATTAATTAAAACTTATAATCCGGATCATTCAAGCGGCGGAACAAAGCAAAAAGTTCAATTAGCATCTTTGTTGGCAAAAAGGTTTGATTTACCTAAGGAAAGCATTGATAAATTAAAGATTGCGGTTCTTTTGTATGATATTGGTAATACGATGGTGCCTAAAGAGATTTTAGAGAAAAAAGAACCTTTAACAGATGAAGATAGAAAGTCAATTAAGCAACATCCTCTGATAGCTGCGAGAGAAATCTTAGAGCCGATAAGTACAATAGTGGATGTTATTCCCATTATTGAAAAACACCATGAAAATTGGAATGGAACAGGGTATCCGAACAATCTTTCAGGGGATAGTATTCCAATTGAATCCCAAATAATTTTAATTGTGGATTCTTATTGTGCTCTGTTGGAAAATCGTCCTTACAGACCTGCTGTATCAAAAGAAGAAGCCTTAAATACTATTATGGATGATGTAAATAATAAATGGAGTGATAAACTCGCTAATGAATTTGTTTCAATAGTGCAGAATGAGTTTGATTAGGTTTTGAATTATGATAGAGCTTTTGATTTTATACGAATTGAGTAAAAAAGTATTAACAATGTATGGTATCTCAAAAGAGATTCATCTAATGTTTTCAGTTCTTACAACTCCGAGTTACGGCACTATTAAGCCGGCTTTAACTCGTCTTGAGTCTGCAGGGTTTGTAAAAACACAAAAAACTATGACTGTCGGGGGCAGACCTTCTACTTACTATTCAATAACTGCCGGGGGGCTTAATGAGTTAAAAAAACTTTTACTCGCTCCGCCACAGGATAATCCGGTTCAATTCTTGACTTCATCCAGAATTAAACTTGCTTGTGCCGATGTTTTAAATAATGAAGAACAAATAGATTTATTCCGCAAATTAAAAGTTAAAGCTGAAAATATACTACTGGATACGCAAAATATTCTTAATAATAAAAAGCCGGAATTTTTTCCCAAGCTTGTGTTTGATAATCTAATATGTGAATACAAAAATTTTATATCACTCTTGGAAGGATTTAAAAATGCCGGCAATAATTAGTGGTGTTGTGGACGGTTCAATTGCGGAGGAGCTGGAATTAGCTGAAGGTGACGAGCTGCTTTCTATTGACGGAGAAGCTTTGTCTGATATGATTGATTACAATTACTTATGTAAAAACGAGCAGCTTTTAATAGAGATCAAAAAAAAAGATGGTGAAATTGAAGAAATAGAGCTGGAAAAAGATTATGATGAAGATTTAGGGATAATATTTGAAAGTGCTGTTTTTGATAATGTTAAGCCATGTTTAAATAATTGTATATTTTGCTTTGTATCCCAGCAGCCAAAGGGTTTAAGAGATACTTTATATATAAAAGACGATGATTACAGGCTTTCATATTTGCAGGGTACATATATTACAACAACAAATCTTACTCCAAAAGATAAAGAACGTATAGCAAGGCTTCATTTAGGTCCGTTTTATATTTCTGTGCACACAACTAATCCTGACTTACGTGTAAAAATGTTAAGGAATCCAAATGCTTCTAAAATTATGGATAACTTAAAGTGGTTTGCTTCTCAAGAGATTCCGTTTCATGCTCAAATAGTTCTTTGTCCTGGATATAATGACGGACAGGAGCTGGAAAGAACCTTATCGGATTTGACTTCTTTAGGAGAAGCTCTTTTATCTGTGGCTATAGTTCCTGTAGGTGTTACACAGTTCAGAAAAGATACGTTAAAAACAGTTGATAAAAAAGCGGCATTAGAAACATTAAGAATAGCTGAGAAATTTTCAAAAGTTTGCTGTTCGGATGAATTTTTCTTGTTAGCAGGAAAGGATATCCCGAATTCTGAATATTATGGCAATTTTTCTCAGTTAGATGACGGAGTCGGTTCTTTAAGAACTTTAATTGATGACTTCGATTCGCTAGAATTGCCTGAGAAACTTTCGAAATCTTTGACAATATGTTTTGCCTGTTCCGTTGCTGCTGTCTCCACCTTTGAATATATCGCATCCAAGCTCAATACGATTACTAACCTGACCGTTTTAGTTAGACCTGTTATTTCAACCTATTGGGGAGATAAAATTACGGTTGCAGGCTTGATTACATCAGAAGACTTGATAAATACCGTTAAGGATGTTGATGCCGATTATATTATAGTTCCTTCTATAATGCTTAAACCCTATACGAATTTGTTCCTTGACGGGAAATCAATGGATTACGTGATTTCAGAAACTTCTAAGGAATTTTTTATAACAAAAGATAATTATTCTATACGGGAAGTTATAGAACTTATCTGTCTACATGTATAATAAACTATAGATGAGTGGCTAATATACTGGAATCCTTTACTATTATTTAATAGATTTGTACACAAAAATAGTAAGGAGAGAGTAGATGAGTACTACAGTTGAAATTGAGAAAAAGACAATTAGCGTGATTATAATTGAAGATTTTAAGCTCACAAGAGTTGGGCTTCGTTGTGCCTTGAATTCGAATGAAGATATTGAAGTCGTTGCAGAGAGTGATAATGCTATTGATGGGTTGGAGTTGATCTCAAGATATAATCCTAATATTGTATTGATGGATTTAGGTCTTGCCGGAATGAACGGTATAGAGGCAACTTTAAAAATTAAAGAAATGAATAAGGATATAAAGGTTATAGCCTTAACTTCTCATGATAGAGAAGAGGAAGTTATTGCGGCATTGTCATCAGGGGCAATGGCTTATTGTCTTAAAGATATAGATCCATCCAAATTAGCAGATGTAATAAGAGATGTTGTGAATGGTGTATGCTGGCTCGATCCTGTTATTGCCCGAAAAGTACTCGACTCTTTTCCTAAGCAGGAAACTTTAGGTATTTTAAAGGATAAGTCTTCAGAAGAAGGAAGAGTTCCTTTGACAGAAAGAGAATATGAAGTTCTTAAGCATCTGGTTGAAGGCAAAAGTAATACGGAAATTGCAAAAGAGCTTATAGTGAGTGTACATACCGCAAAAGCTCATGTATGCTCAATCCTTCAAAAAATGTGTGTAAATGACCGTGTGCAAGCTGCAGTTAAGGCTGTTAAAGAAGGTTTGGTTTAAATATTTGGACTGTTAAGTTTTTTTTTAATTATGGGGCGAAGCATTTTAATGCTTCGCCCGTTTACAATTTATACTGTTTGTAGTAGCGTATATAATTGAGGATATATTAAAAAAAGAGGATTGATAGATGGAAACAAAGATTGAAAAACTTCCTGAAAATGTTGTAAAAATTGATATTGATATTCCTGCAAAAGATGCTATTGATTTTTATAATAAGGCAGCTAAAAAATTAGCACAGTACGTTAATATTCCGGGCTTTAGAAAAGGAAAAGCTCCGAGAAATATTGTAGAACAAAATATCGGCGAAGAAAGAATTAAACATGAAGCTTTAGAGACAGCTTTGCCGGGAATTTTTTCAGAAGTTATTAAGAAAAATGATTTTGATATAGTTGCTCAGCCATATGTAGAATCTTATACTTATAACATAGGTGAAGATTTAAAAATTACAGCAAGAATGGAATTGAGACCGGAGGTTACACTTGGGGAATACAAAAATATGACTGTAGAAGTGGAGGAATATAAAACTCCTGAAGACGCATTCCAGAAATCTCTTGACGGTTTACTTGAACAGTCTGCAGCTACAGTTGTAGTAACAGATAGAAAAACTTTAGCCAGCGATATTGTTGTATTCGATTTTGAAGGTTTTTCAAATGGTGAAAAAATTGAACACGGCGATGCTAAAAACTATACGCTTGATTTAGCGCATTCAAGTTTTATTCCTGGTTTTGCGGAACAATTAGTTGACAGATCATTGGGAGAAGATTTTGAAATTAATGTTACTTTCCCTGAAACATACCATGAAAAGAAACTCGCCGGACAACCTGCTGTATTCAAATGCAGAATTAACGAAATTAAAACAAAAGTTCTTCCTGAACTTAATGATGAATTTGCTCAAAAGGTTGGACCATTTAAGACTGTTGATGATTTAAAATCAGATATACAGTCATACCTTGATAGACAAAAAGCTGATATAGACAGAACAAATTCAGAAAAAGCTATTTTTGCACAAGTGGTAAATAATGCAAAGGTTGACATTCAGCAATCAATGATTGATAGAGAAGCTGATCAATTGCTTGAAGAATATAGACAAAAACTTCAAATGCAGGGCTTTACTTGGGATCAGGCTGTCGAAGCTCAAGGGTATGATAATATTATGAACAGTTTAAAAGAAGATGCTGCGGTTAGAGTTAAAAATTCTCTTGTAATTGATAAAATTGCAAAAGAAGAAAATATTACGGTTTCCCAAGCTGATTTTGGCTCTAAACTGGCAGAATTGAGCAGAATGTATCAAATAGATACACCTACCATGATTAAACAACTTTCGCAGACTCCTGGTGTATTTAATGCATTATCTCAACAAGCACTTAATGAAAAAGTTACACAGTTCTTAAGCGAAAATAATACAGTAAAAATGAAATAAGAATAAAAAAATATTAAAAACGGGCGATTTTATCGCCCGTTTTTGTTTTAAAATATTTTTCTTGGGTTGACGGCTTTTAGTAAGCCTTTTTTGGAATTTGTGGCGATTCCCGTACAGCTGACATAGGTATTATTATCCAGTACCAAAGAACCATTAGCATTGCAAAAAGCCGTTTTAAAATTTGTATAAGTAGGTTTTGTGTAATTATATCCTCCTGATGATGTTTCAAGAGATCTTCCCACGCTTCCGTCATCAATATAAAATGGCAGTAAATCTTTTCTAATTTGTAGGTTAATATTATTATCCGTATTTATAACTCCGCTAGGTATAAGAATTCCGTTATTGTAATCTGGCAGGTAATATAAACTAACTTTAGCTTCCTTTATGTTACCTGTTTTTTGATAAGGAATCTTCATAACTATTTTATAGATAGAACCAGTTACGTCTTCTTCTCCTCTATCGTCAATATAACTTGTTAAAAAAGACATGGTATAGACTATTCCGTTTGGTGCAGATATTTGAACACTATTACCTGAGCCAGTTTTCTCTGCTGAAAGGATTTTAACTATGTGGTTTGTAAAATCACAATTGGACAGGTTCGTACTTGATAAAGCATAACCGTAATCTATTGCATCACCAATTGCTTCATAAATTCCGTTATATCCAGTATAGAAGAATAAATTATAGGCATTTTTTATACCTTTTTTTGCTATGGTAAAACTCATCGCAGTAACTATTGCAATAATAGCTATTACTATTAACAGTTCTGCTAAGGAAAATGCTCGTCTAAATTTGTTTATCATAAAAGCTCCAGTAATTCTTTGTATGTATTAATTATATCACAGTTTATTTGAAAATTCTTCTGGTCTATGTTTAATACAGTATTATTTTCTTTTATTGCAAAGATTTTTTTATTTAGTTTGTGCATCTCAAGTATCGGAATCCCTCCAAGACAATTATATGGTGTTATTAAAAATTTAACATCCTTTATAGAAACAGAGTTTTCATTCTTTTCATAATCTAATTTTGGCGCGTTATTAAGACCTAATAATATGCAAGGTAAGAATGTAGGTGTTATAAATTCGGCGGAACATCTTGGATCAACGATTGTTGAAGTTATTGAAAAATCTGAAAATGCCGGAGCATGCGCGCAGGGAACTCTAAGTTCTTTTGATATATAGTGAGAGATGATTGCTTCGACGCCTCCAACCGGGTCCACGCTATTTCCCTTTGCATAATCGTCTCCTTGCTCTTCCGGAAAATAACAAACTATTGCAATTGCATCAGATCCGGCTTCAAGAAGTTTTTTCCCTGCTCTAAGTAATGTATGAGGATTTTTTATGTTTCCAACAGAATCTCCCGCCTGATTTATGAAAAATTCAACGCCGACTTCTTCCTCTGTTATTTCAATTCGATTTATGTCTAAATCATATACTGTTTTTACAGCATTTATCGTGTTTATATGTATATTGTAAACATCTTGGGGAATTGCTTTGTCAAAAATGATTCCAATTTTATTGTTTTTTGATTCAGATAAACAAAGATTACCCTTAAAAAATTCATCCATTGAATATCCTTCAAGGTAAAGCATATTATCTGTTATTCCAGAAAAACAAGCCGCATTAACAACATTTGGGTTTACTATCAGCTGGTATTTTTCCGAAATTTTTCTTGCCCACTTGCTTGCATCTCCTGCAAAACCGCCTATTGATGCTCCAATTCCAGTTGGTATTATAAATGCTCCAATATCCATATGTTGATTATATTATAACCCTTATGACTTTGTCCAATATTGCAAAATATTCATGTCTGATGTAAAATTATAACCGTAATCCAAAGGTATTTTAGAGGAATGGACCTAACCGATATATTTGTTAATATATTCATAATATTATTTTTACTCTTTGTTAATGGTTTTTTTGTGGCAGCGGAATTTTCTCTTGTGAAAGTTCGTAAGACTCGTCTTGAACAGCTTAGTAATGAAGGGAACTCTAATGCTAAACGGGCACTAAAACTCGTTAATGAGACTAATAAGATGTTGGCAGCTGCACAGTTAGGGGTAACTATTGCCAGTATTGCGTTAGGTTGGGTTGCAGAAGCTACTATTGTTCAATTAATAGAGCCCCTTATCAAACTTCTTCCTGTTGCGAATTCTGCTATATTTGCTCATGCAGTAGCGGTTCCTATATCGTTTGTTTTAGTAACATATTTTCATGTCCTTTTAGGAGAACAACTCCCAAAATGCTTTGCTTTGCAGCATCCTGATAGGTTGGCTTTGTGGGTTGCTACTCCTATGAATATGTTTATTACAATATTTAAACCTTTTGTTTGGCTTTTGCTGGTATCTGGAGATAAAATTTTATCAGCTTGTCATGCCACGGCTTGCGATTCTTCCTTAGTACATTCAACAGAAGAGTTAGATATGTTAGTGGATGTAAGTTATAACGAAGGTGTTTTAAATGAAACTGAGGCGGAAATGCTTCATAATATGTTTAAATTTTCTGATCTGATGGCTAAGCAGGTTATGATTCCACGTACGGATATGATGTGTATCCCTAATGATATTTCTTATGAAGAATTAACCAAGTTTACTTTAGAAAATCAATACACAAGGTATCCTGTATATGAAGAAAATATTGATAAAATACTAGGTTTTATACATGTAAAAGATTTGTATTCGCTTTCTATGACTAAAGAAAACTTCTCTCTTGAAAAACTGATACGACCGCTAATGCTCGTTCCAGAGACAATGACTCTGGATAATTTAATTATTCAATTCAGAAAAGAGCATGCACAGATGGCTGTTGTTATTGATGAATTCGGTGGTACCGCCGGTCTTATTACACTGGAAGATGTTCTTGAAGAGATTATAGGCGAAGTTCAAGATGAGTTTGATGAAGAAGAAGAGGCAGATATTAAGGAAATTGCTGAAAATACATACATAGCAAACGCTATGATGAGAATTGATGAACTGGCAGAATTTTTTGGTATAAATGAAGCTCAGTTTGAGGAAGATGATGTTGAGACAATTGCGGGACTTGTAGTGAAATTATTAGGGCATATAGCTAATACTGGTGATTCTGTTACTTATGAAGGTCTTACCTTTACTGTTGTCGAAGTAGATGGCGCAAGGATAACTAAATTGCAGATATATAAAGAACCTGCAAATGCCGAAATGGATGCTGTTGAGGAAGCTTAAACTATATGTTAAGATTTGTAAAAGCTTATTAAATTTATGCAATTTTTTGTCACAAAAATACTTTATATAAATGTAGTATTACAGTGTGTAAGGTTAAAATATGACATCAGGTTTATCATCAATTGCATTATTTGCTCCGGCTATAGCTTCAAATGCTGTATTCTCTTTTAGAAGAGCTTCTAAAGGGGTTGATGCTATTGATGAAAATCCTATATATGGTATGATGAATATGGATTTAGCTGCTGGACAAACCCTTAAGGCAGCGAAAGCAACTAAGGACATGGTTCAGGTTAGCGACGCTGTAACAGGTGAAACTTTTAAGGGTGCGGAGCAGGCTATTAAAAACATGGCTACTGATAGTAAGTTTTTGCAAGGTGTCGGAAAAGTTGTCAAATTTACAGCAGATAATATTAACCCTATTATTTGTGCTACAAGCGGTGTTAAAGTTTTGTATTCGGATGACAGAACTGATGCTCTTGCAAGAGAGTCTTTAGCATTAACTACAATGTTTTCTGCCGAAGCGGCTGCAAAAAAATTCCTTGGAATGCCCGTAACAAAGAAAATTGATGGTAAGAAGCTAACAGTGGCAAGAGAAAGTTTATATAGCCACAATCCGTTTTTAAAAGAACAAGCGGCAGCTATAAAAGATTATTGTGTAACTAAAAAATTATTTAATAAAATTTCTCTAAAACCGCTTCCTGGTATGTTAAAAGGATTAGCTTTTGTGGCTGCATCAATAACAGGTTATCAAGCTGGAGTCTTTCTTGGAGATAAAATTTTAGGAGAGCAAACGGTATAAACTATTTAAAACTGGTGTTTGTTTTTATTTTACCGTGTTCTCTGTATAATGTTTGGAATATTGACTGAGAGCGTCTATAGTTGTTTATTGTTGCTTCTAACGAAGTATTTATTGTAAAGTAAATAGCAGGTATTGCAATTGTGATTGTCAGAATTGCAATAATTGAATGTTTTATAACAGTTTGAACCATTCCTAATCTTCTTTTTGTGATAGCAATATCATCTTGTTGCCGAAGAATTCTATTGATAAGATTCTTGCGTTCTTTGATTGTTAAACTATCTATAAAATCTTTGTTTTCAGGATCTATGTATATAACATATTTTGTATATTTCACATTATTATCAAGGTAATCCAAGGTGTCATTATAGTTGATTTGTTCAGTTGTAGCAGGTTTTTCAAGAATGTTACCGCTTGTAAGATTTTCAATTTCTTTATTTTCCTTAAGGCCTGTAGCTTGATTGTCAGCAGACTCTTTAATTTCAGTTTTTATAGCTTGAGTAGTTGCAGAATTTTGCATTTCTTCCCGTGCTTTAGCTTGGGCATTAGCTTCTGCTTGAGCTTCTGCTTCCTGTTTATTAAGCTTAGCTTTATATTTTTTTATAAAATTATCATCAATAGTGTTATCAATATTAACTTTTGTGCGAGGTGAAGTTTCTTGTTTCTCTTCATTGTTTTGATGAATTTCAATGTCCGGATTTTCGTTGGCTTGCTGCTGAGGACTCTGCACTTCTTCAAACAAAGTTGTATCATCACTTGTATCAATAGCCGCGGATTCTTTTTGATTCAATTTATTCGCTGTTTGAGATACTTTATTTTGAAGCTGTTCAATGAATTCCGGCGTTATTTCTTCATTTAAGGACGCGAGCTCATTAATGTCCAGAGCATCATTTTTACTAAGGAATTTATTGTTTTGTAAATTATTATCAGCCATCTTATCCTAAAAGCTCACCTTTTATTTTTATGATAATATTATATATGATATTTTAATAGTTGGCAATCATAAGAGAGATGGATATTATGGAGATAAATGTCGATAAACTTAAAAATTTTATATTAAAGCTGAAGGATTTTAAGATCCTTGTTATAGGAGATTTAGCTTTAGATGAGATGGTTTATGGAGATACTGAGAGGATTTCAAGGGAAGCTCCTGTTTTAATTCTTCAACATACTCATACAAAACATATTCTTGGAGGGGCTTCAAATGCTGCTCACAACGTTTCATCCATTAACGGAGGAAAGGTTAGTGTAATTGGTGTTATCGGCGAGGATTATCAGGCTAATGATTTAAAAACCGCTTTTACCGAAGCCGGAATTGATTGTTCAGATCTGATTACAGATAAAGAACGTAAAACAATTACCAAAACAAGAATATCTGGCTCCTGCTCTCATTCTATTACACAACAGATAGTAAGAATTGACAGACAGACAAATTCACCTATATCTAAGGAAACTGAACAAAAATTAATAGAAAAGATTGAAAATCTTATTCCTGAATTTGATGCAGTGATTCTTTCGGATTATCACATTGGAACTCTTTCAGATAATATTATTAAGTGTGTTACAGAGTGTGCTAAAAAATATTCTAAAAAAATTATAGTAGATGCTCAGAAGGATTTAAACAGATATAAAGGTGTCTACTCAATGACGCCTAATTATCCTGATACCCAAAAATTTGTGGGATATCCTTTAAAATCAAAAGAGGATTTCATGCGTGCCGGGTATTCATTAATGGATTTAACTGGTGCAGAATGTGTCCTTATCACTTGTGGCTCTGAAGGGATGGTTGTTGTTGAAAGAGGCGGTAAGTATACACATATTCCGGTATTTAATAAATCAAAAGTTTTTGATGTAACCGGTGCTGGTGATACAGTAACAGCAACTTATACTCTTGCTCTGGCTGCAGGTGCAGAGCCTGTATATGCTGCAATAATAGGAAATATTGCAGCTGGAATTGTAATTAAACAATTTGGATGTGCTACTACAAATATAGAAGAGATTCTGGCTTCTATGCCTGAAAAAATAGAGCTTGAAAATTAATTAAGGAGTGTTATATGAAAAAATTTAGTTTAGTGGATTTGGTTATTATAGGAGGAGTAATAATTGCTTTGCTTGTAGGTATTTATACAGCTAAACATTTCAGGCAAACAGCAGATAAACAGATTGAAGCTACATCTCCAATAACTTTTCAGGTCTTTTTACGTGGAGTTACTGTAACGGGTGAGGAATTCCCTGTTAAAAAAGATGCTAAGACATTTATTACAATAAGGAATGTTCCTTATACAGAATTAACCGTTGTAGATGTAAATTCACAGCCAAGAAAAACTCTTTCTCCGTCAGGACGTTATACATTAGTAAATGATCCATCTCAGCCGGCGATATTTGATGCGGTTGTGACTATAACTGATACTGCTAAAATTACTAAAGACGGTGCAGTTGTTGGCGGAAATAAGATTAAAATGGGTCTGCCTGTTACCTTAGAGGGAGAGTCTTATAAGTTTAACGGAACAATATCTGATGTCAGGGTTTCTAATGACGTTGATGTTAAAGATTCCGGCGAGAATGTTAATGTAGGGTAACTTTAATGTTTTTAAATAAAATATTATCTTTTTCGCAAAGAATATTTTTACCTTTCTACGAAAAAAGTCAGGTGCTCAAAAGTATAGATTGGCTTATTTTTGTATCAATTTTGCTTGTTGTTTTTACTTCTTCATATGCAGGGTCAGATACGATAAGTTATTTTGCTCTGTTGGGTATAATTTTGACCGTTGTAAAATTGCTTACTAAACCGGATGAAAAGTTTAGTATGACAACAGGGGATAAACTTCTTCTGATATATTTTATGATAGTGCTTATAAGTGTTGCAGGTTCAACTTTATTTTTATATAGTTTCAAAGGCTTTTGTAAATCGCTTGTTTATCTTGGGTTTTATATTACATTTATACATTATATAAAAGATAACAGAGGAAAGATTAAATATATTCTTTTAGCTATAGCTGCGGTGGTTATGGCAGAATCAGTTCTAGCTTTTCATCAGAACTTTCTTTCAGTTTCCGAAATCTCAGGCTGGCAGGATATGTCAAGATTGAATCCGGAAGAAGTTATGACAAGAGTATACGGATCTTTGAAACCTTATAACCCAAATCTTTTTGGCGGTTATATGCTGGCTGCACTTCCGTCTACACTGATATTGATTTATTTACCTCTTTTAAATAAGCATTATAAAACTGCAGGTGTTGGTTTTGTATGTTTTCTTCTTGCTGCGGTATCAATTGTTTTAACAGGTTGCAGGGGAGCATATCTGGGTTTGGTTACGGAGTTTATAATTCTGGCACTTATAACTTATAAATTTTTAAAACCTTTTTATAGAAAGGTGTTTACTGCTATAGCAGCCGGGTTTACTGCATTGGTATTTTTTACGGTAATTTCAATTTCTGCTCTGAGGGCGAGAGTTTTTTCTATATTTGCAATGAGAGGGGATAGTTCTAACTCTTTCAGATTCAATGTTTATAACTCTTGCGTAGATATGTTTAAAGACAATTTCCTTTTGGGAATAGGTGTTGGAAACCAAAATTTTCGTGAAATTTACGGCTTATATATGAAAACCGGCTTTGATGCTTTAAGTGCTTATAATATTTATCTTGAAATTGCAGTAGAAAGCGGTATTTTTGCACTTTTGGCTTTTGTGGGATTTTTAATATGTAATATTAAGAGGTGTGTGCAGTTTATCATGAGAAGAAAAAATGCTGATGTGATATATCTCTCAATTGCCTTGGTTTCATTATCCGGGATTCTAGTGCATGGACTTGTTGATACGGTATTTTTCAGACCGCAAATTCAATTTATTTTCTGGATAATGATAGGTATAATAAGAGTTATAACTTATAAGGGGAGCGGAGTTTATTTGTATGCTAGAAAGTGAAGTTAAAGAATTAAGGGATGAAATTAATAAATACAGCTATAATTATTATGTACTTGATAATCCTCTTATAAGTGATTTTGAGTACGATACCTTATTTAAAAAACTGCAAAAAATAGAGGAAGAACATCCTGAATTAATTACTCCGGATAGTCCAACCCAGAGGGTGGGCGGTGTAAGTTCCAGCTTTGAAGAATACAGTCATAAGTACAGGCTTTACAGCTTAGATAATACTTATAATGCTGATGAACTTCGCAAATGGTATGAACGGGTTCAGAAGGAATGCCCGGGAAAAGTTGAGCTTGTTTGTGAACTAAAAATTGACGGACTGGCAATAGCACTTACCTATAAAGACGGTCTTTTTGTAACAGGTGTTACCAGAGGGAATGGTGTTGTCGGTGAAAATATTACTCAGAATTTAAAAACTGTAAAGGCTGTCCCGTTGCGACTCTTTGAAAATGTTGATGTGGAAGTTCGCGGTGAAATTTATATGCCAAAATCCTCATTTGAAAAATTAAACGAGGAAAGTTTGAAAAACGGAGAAAAATTGATTGCTAATCCGAGAAATACAGCAGCAGGTTCTTTAAGACAGTTGGATATTACTATTACTGCCAAAAGAGACCTTTCAATGTTTACTTATACTGCAATAATTGAACGGTCTGATTATATCCCTAAAACCCATTGGGACAGCCTGCAATATATCAAGAAACTCGGGTTTAAAACTAATCCTAATATTCGCCTTGTTGATGATATCGAAGGCGCGATAGCTTTTTGCGAAGAGTGGAAAACAAAAAGATTTGATTTAGATTATGCAACGGATGGAGTGGTGATTAAAGTTAACAGGCTTGATTTTCAAAATGAAATGGGATTTACCTCTCGTGCTCCTAAATGGGCAACGGCGTTTAAGTTCCCTCCTGAGGAGATTACTACAAAACTTCTCGATATAGAAATTGGGATAGGAAAAACCGGGGCTGTGACTCCAGTCGCTGTTCTTGAACCTGTAAATCTGGCAGGTAGTGTTGTCTCAAGAGCAAGTCTTCATAATTTTGATGAAATTGAACGATTGGATATAAGAATCGGAGACAGAGTTCTTATTAAAAAAGCTGCCGAAATTATCCCTAAAGTAATAAAAGTTGTAGACAGCAAAGAGCACAACAACCTTCCTGTGTATATTCCGCCTAAGAAGTGCCCTGAATGTAATTCAGAACTGGAAGTCAGAGACGGAGAAGTAAATCTATATTGTGCAAATGAAAAATGTCCGTCTGTAATTAAGGCAAAACTTGAGTACTTTGTTTCAAAAGAAGCTATGGATATTGATTTCATCGGTCCATCTGTAATTGCACAGCTGTTTAAGTTGGGATTGGTAAAATCACCTGCTGATTTTTATAAGTTAACTATGGATGATTTTATGAAGCTGGATTCGGTAAAAGAAAAATCCGCTTCAAATATGTATAATTCAATTCAGGAAAGTAAATCAAGACCTCTTTCAAGATTTGTTACAGCGCTTTCCATAAGGCATGTCGGTAAAGAGACGGCAGAATTAATTGTAAATGATTTTCCGTCTCTCGATGCGTTGAAGGAAGCTTCTTTAGAAGATTTATCCAAAATTGACGGCGTTGGAGACAAGATTGCACAAAGTGTTTATGATTATTTTCATAACCTTGAAAATTTAAATTTAATTAATGAATTTATATCATTAGGTTTTGAATTTAATGATACAGTCGCAGAAAAGACTACAGAGCTTGCAGGGAAAACTTTTGTGCTGACAGGAACTCTTCAAACAATGACAAGAGATGAAGCAAGTGATAAAATAAAATCAAGAGGAGGGAAAACATCTTCTTCCGTTTCCAAAAACACCTCATATGTAGTAGCCGGTATTAATCCGGGGTCAAAATTGGACAAAGCTGAAAAATTAGGTGTTATAATATTAAATGAGGATGAATTTCTCGCATTAATAGGTATGAATAAATGAGAAAAAATTTAAATGTAATACAGATAAGAGGTATAAAGGGGCTTTTTGTAGCCGGAATGATTGTTTGCTGTCTCGCAGCAGGGTTCATTGTTTTCCCGGGTTGGGTATGGATGCATATTTGGAATTTTGGCGCTTCTTATATCTCTAATTTACCTTCTATCGGTTTAATACAAGGTATTTTACTCTGGGGAATTATTTTAGCTGCATATTTTACTTTCAGAAGAGAAAAAATAGTTGTTTGTGTACGTTCTCCGAAAGGTTTATCGGAAGATGAACTTAAGACAGTTTTTGCAGATATTAAAAAACAGGCTCAAGATGATCCGGTTTTACAAGCAATGATGAAAGCAAGAGAAGCTGAACTAAAAATTAATACAATTGATGCAGGACAAAATGACAATCCTGAACAGGAAGAGGAAAATAAAAACTAGCCTCTTGTGTTTGTGTTTTCAAATACAATCCTGCTCTGGCTCAATGCCAGCATTTTTAGAGAGCATTCGCCTTCTTTTCGGTTAATTACCCCGATTGAAGAGAGTCTTGCTGTTACAAACTCATTTAAATCATCGGGAGAGATAAATAGCGGACAATTACTGTCACAGTTTTTATTATCGTTAAACGGACAAGTTTTCATATTTACTCCAATTCTTTTAATGCTTGTTCAAGTTGTTCATCATTAGGTGCTTTTCCATGCCAGCCGGCTTGATTTTCCATAAACGACACACCTTTGCCTTTAATAGTATTTGCAACTATGGCAAAAGGCTTATTTGAAGTTTTTGCTTGTTCCACGGCCGTGTATATTTCTTCAATATTATGTCCGTCTATTTCTGCAACTTCCCATCCGAAAGCTTTAATTTTCTCTGCAACATCTCCGAGAGCCATAACGTTTTCTGTGCAGCCGTCTATTTGGAGCTTGTTTCTGTCAATAATTGCAATGAGGTTATCTAAATTTCTGTGCGAAGCTTGCATAAAGGCTTCCCAGCAGGATCCCTCTTGTAATTCTCCGTCTCCGAGGTATACAACAACTTTGGCAGGATTTTTATCAAGCTTAAGTCCCATAGCAATCCCGCACCCTACGGAAAGCCCCTGTCCTAAAGAACCGGTTGAAGTTTCAACTCCCTGAATATATCCGTGAGCGGGATGTCCTTGCAGTCTGCTGTTGATTCTTCTGAAAGTCTTTAGTTCATCTTTTGAGATAATTCCATGTTGAGCAAGGACTGCATACAATAATGGTGACGCATGGCCTTTTGAGATTATAAATCGGTCTCTTTTATCAAAATCGGGGTTCTTGTTCCAGTCAGAAGGAATGTTTAAACATTTTTCATAAAGCACTGTCAATATATCAGCACCGGAGAGAGAACCTCCCGGATGCCCGGATTTTGCACTATGGACCATTTTTACAATATTTCTTCTGACTTCTTTTGCTGAATCTTTAAGATTTTTAATCTCTTGAGCTGTAAGCATTATAAACTCCTTTTTGTAATAGATTTTATTAAAAATACCGGTAAAGTCGGGAATATTCTTTTTATTCTGGAAGGCTGCGTTACAGTTCTGTAGAACCATTCCAGCCCCATAATCTGAAATATTTTGGGAGCTCTTTTAACCATGCCTGACCAGACATCAAGGCTTCCGCCGATTCCAATCATGAGAGCAGGTTTTAGAACTTTTTTGGCGTTGTAAATAAATTTTTCCTGCCTTGGAGAGCCCATTGCAACGAGGATAAGTTTCGGTGATTTTGCGTTGATTTCTTCATAGATAGTATTGTCATTATCAAAATAACCGTTATGATAATAAACAATATTTAGCCCGTTAATCTCATTTTTAAGATTCTCTACGGCTTTTTGTATAACTTTTTCTTTAGCTCCTACTATAGCTACAGGAATATTATTAACTGCAGCCTCTGATAGCAGCCTTCTTGCAAAATCTATTCCCGGAATTCTTTCTGTATTAACACCATTAAGTTTTAAAGCAATTTTAACCCCGACCCCGTCCGGAATAACCATGTCGGCTTCTTTTATAATTTCGGCGAAATCGTTATCTTTTTGGGCTGCTTCAAACATCTCAGGGTTAATTGTTACAACCTGAGAAACTTTTCTCCCGTCAATAAGAACTTTAGCTCTGTTTACGGCTTCTTCAAAGCTAAATGTATCTACATTTAATCCTAGTAATTCTACACTCATATTTACATTATACTTGAAAATTAAAAAAATGTAGTCTAAAATGTGATTTATTCAGAGAAAGGAGTTTTATATGAAAAAATTATTAACAGTTTTAACTCTTGTTGCTTTAACAGGAACACTTGCTGTATCAGCAGCAGAATCAAGATTAGAAAATTATGTAAACAAAAAACTTTCTCCTATTACTAATAAGGAAAAAGAATTTAATGCTAAAGTAGAAGCTCAGCAAAGAGAAAATGCGGCAAAAAAAGCGGCATACGAAAAACAACAAAAAGAAAGACAAGCAGCAAGAGAAAAACAGAGAAAAGAAGCTCAAGCGAGACGTCAGGCAACAAAGGATGCCATTCAGGCAGAAAAGGATTATTGGAAATCTTTAACAAAATAAGAAAAAGAGAAGGTTCCCAAACCTTCTCTTTTATTATATAATTGATTTTATGATTGAAAGATATTCACGAGAAGAAATTAAGCGAATTTGGGATCTAGAGTCCAAGTTTGATTATTACTTAAGAGTTGAACTTGCTGTCTGTGAAGCATACAGAACTCTTGGAATGATCCCGTTAGAGGCACTTGAAGAGATAAAGAAAAAAGCCTCTTTTTCAGTAGAAAGAATTGATGAAATTGAACGTGAAGTTAAGCACGATGTCATTGCTTTTTTAACTGCAGTAAATGAATCAGTAGGCTCTGAAAATGCGAGATATATTCATATGGGATTAACAAGTTCCGATGTTATTGATACCGCTTTTGCTTTGCAAATAAAAGACAGTTCCAAAATAATTCTAAATGATTTGGATGACTTAATATCTGAAATAAAACAGATGGCTTTTAAATATAAAAATACAATTTGTATAGGCCGCTCGCATGGAGTTCATGCAGAAGTAACAACTTTCGGCTTTAAGCTCTTAAACTGGCTTGATGAACTTGAAAGGGCTAAAAAGAGTTTTGAATTTGCCCTCGCAGAAGTCTCTGTAGGACAGATTTCAGGCCCCGTTGGTACATACAGCAATCTGCCGGTTGAAATAGAAGAAATAGCTTGCAAAGAGTTAGGTCTAAGACCTGCAAGAATTTCTACCCAGATTATTTCCAGAGACAGGCACGCTAAATTTTTCTCCGAGTTAGCTGTTATCTCGTCTTTAATTGAAAAATATGCCACGGAAATCCGCCATCTTTCAAGGACTGAAGTAAGAGAAGTTGAAGAAGGTTTTACTGCAAATCAAAAGGGATCTTCCGCTATGCCTCATAAAAAGAATCCCGTATTATGTGAAAATTTATGCGGTTTAGCGCGTGTTATACGTTCCAATATGATTGCGGCTTTTGAAAATATTAATCTCTGGCACGAACGAGATATTTCCCACTCATCAGCGGAAAGAATTATTTTTCCTGATTCTTTAATTTTAATTGATTTTATGCTTCACCGATTCAAGGGGGTAATGGCAAACCTCGTTGTGCATGAAGATAATATGTTAAAAAATACACAATTATACGGCGGAGTCGTTTGTTCTCAGAAAGTTCTTCTTAAACTTGTTGAAGAAAAAGGTTTTACAAGAGAAGATGCTTATAGAATTGTTCAAAAACACGCCCTTAATGCTTTAAGCGGCGGAGATTTCAGAAAAGGTCTTGAGAGTGAAAATATATTAACCCCGTCTGAACTGGATGAATGTTTCAATGTTGAAGCTTATCTTAATAACATAGATAAAGTGTTTGAGAGATTTAATTATTAAAATTTGTAAATTTTTGTAAAGATACCACTTGAAAAATTGTAAGTTATACCCTTATCAACTTGACTAGCTATATTGATGTTGTACGATAGTAGAACATGAGAACATGTACATGGGATAATTATGTCCGAAATAAAGTAGAATAAATAATTAATTTTTATATAGTACGTACATCATTAGAATAGATGAGGTGAATTAATGTCGACAAAATATGCAAAAAGAGTAACTCCAATGGGTATTCCTAATACTCGTCTGGATGATTTACCGGATTTAATTGACGTGCAAAAAAAATCATTTGAATGGTTTTTAAAAGAAGGTTTGAAAGAAGAGCTTCTTGCATTTTCCCCTGTTAAAGATTATACAGGCAGGTTAGAGCTTCATTTCTTACCGAATTACACATTTGATAATGCAAAATACACTGTTGAAGAAGCCCGTATTCATGATGCGACTTATGCGAAACAGCTTCGTGTTATGGTAAGGCTTGTTAACCGTGACAGCGGTGAAATTAAAGAACAGGAAGTTTACATTGGCGATATTCCTACAATGACTGATAAAGGTACTTTCATTGTAAACGGTGCTGAACGTGTTATTGTTTCTCAAATCGTACGTTCCCCTGGCGTTTATTTTAAAAGAGAAATCTCTCCTACAGGTAAGAGACTTTATAACGCAACTATGATTCCTAACCGCGGGGCATGGTTGAAGATTGAAACAGATTCTAACGATTTAATTTACGTTAAGATTGATAAAAACAGAAAGATCCTTGCTACTACATTATTGAAAGCAATGGGTATTACCGTTTCTGAAATGGAATCTTTATTCACTCACTTTGAATTCTTAAAGAAAACATTGGATAAAGATACTACAGAAACAACAGATGATGCTTTAATTGACTTATACAAAAAACTGAGACCGGGTGATCCTGCTTCTGCTCAAGGCGGACGTCAGATTCTTGAATCAAGATTCTTTGACGATAAGAAATATGATATCGGTCGTGTAGGTCGTTATAAATTAAATAAAAAATTGAACTTAAATATTCCTAACAGCACAAGAACTTTGACTGTTCAGGATATCGTAGCTTCAATTGAATACTTAATTAACTTAACTTATGACGAAGGTTCATTGGATGATATTGACCACTTAGGAAACAGAAGAATACGTTCAGTTGGTGAACTTCTTCAAAACCAATTCAGAGTCGGTCTTTCAAGAATCGAAAGAATTGTTAAAGAAAGAATGACACTTCAGGATTCTGAAACTTTAACTCCTTTGAACTTATTAAATACTAAACCTCTTGTAGCTTCATTGAAGGAATTCTTCGGAAGTTCACAATTGTCACAGTTCATGGATCAGATTAACCCTCTTGCTGAATTGACTCACAAAAGACGTATTTCAGCTTTAGGGCCTGGCGGTTTACAGAGAGAAAGAGCCGGTTTCGCAGTTCGTGATATCCACCCTTCTCACTACGGACGTATTTGTCCTATTGAAACTCCTGAAGGTCCAAACGCAGGTTTGATCGGTTCATTAGCTACTCACGCAAGAGTTAATGATTATGGATTTATTGAATCTCCGTTCTTCGTTGTAAAAGACGGAAAAGTTACGGATGAAGTTGTTTATATGACAGCTGACGAAGATGAAAACTATCGTTGTGCTCCGGCTGACGTTCAGTTGAATGCTGACGGTACATTTAAGTCCGCTCAGGTTCCTGTTCGTTACAGATCTGAGTTCACAATGTGCGAATCTTCAAAAGTTGACTATGTAGGTGTTTGCCCGATTCAGATTATCTCTGTTGCAACATCAATGATTCCGTTTATTGAGCACGATGATGCTAACCGTGCATTGATGGGTTCAAACATGCAGCGTCAATCAGTACCTCTTCTTATTACTGAAAGACCGGTTGTCGGTACAGGTATGGAAAGAAGAGTTGCAAAAGACTCAGGTATGGTAGTTTGCGCTAAAGTTGACGGTGTCGTTTCCCGTGTAACCGGTGAAGAAATCGTTATTACAGATTTAAGCGGAAAGCAGCATCTGCATACATTAATGAAATATGTTCGTTCTAACCAGGATACATGTATTAACCAAAAACCTATCGTTAATGAAGGTGATAAGGTTAAAGCAGGGGATGTAATTGCAGACGGTGCTTCGACTAGCTGCGGCGAACTTTCAATCGGTAAAAACATCCTTGTTGCTTATATGCCTTGGGAAGGATATAACTTCGAAGATGCTATCCTGTTATCTGAAAGATGTGTTCATGATGATATCTTCACATCAGTTCACATTGAAAAATTAGAAATAGATGCAAGACAGACTAAACTCGGACCTGAAGAAATTACCAGAGAAATTCCGAACGTTTCAGAAGAAGCTTTGAGACACTTGGATGAAAGAGGTATTGTTCGTATCGGGGCAAGAGTTTATGCTGACGATATATTGGTAGGTAAAGTTACACCAAAAGGTGAATCTGAACATCCGCCTGAAGAAAAACTTTTAAGAGCTATCTTTGCTGAAAAAGCAAGAGATGTTAAAGATAACTCTTTGAGAGTTCCTCATGGTGAAGGCGGAAGAGTACTTGATGTTAAGGTATTCGACAGAGAAAAAGGTGATGAACTTCCTCCTGGAGCTAATACTGTAATCAGAGTTTATATAGCTCAAAAACGTAAAGTATCAGTAGGTGACAAACTTTCAGGACGTCACGGTAACAAAGGTATTGTATCAAGAATTCTTCCTAAAGAAGATATGCCGTTCCTTCCTGACGGAACTCCTGTTGATATAGTATTGAACCCTCTTGGTGTTCCTTCCCGTATGAACGTTGGTCAAACTTATGAATGCTTATTAGGTTTGGCAGCTTATCTTACAAAAGAACACTACGAAGCGCCGGCTTTTGATGAAAGATATGGTGATAACCAGTCAGAAATCGCTACTAAGGCGGAACTTTTAAGAGGTATTAAAGAATCCGGCTGTGATTGGGTAAGAGAAGACGGTAAGGTATACTTAATTGACGGTAGAACCGGTGAACCGTTTGATGAGCCTATTGCAGTTGGTCTATCATATATCCTTAAACTTGTCCACCTTGTTGACGACAAGATCCACGCTCGTTCAACAGGTCCGTACTCACTTGTTACACAACAGCCATTAGGCGGTAAAGCTCAGTTCGGCGGACAAAGATTCGGGGAAATGGAAGTATGGGCACTTGAAGCATACGGTGCGGCTTATACTCTTCAAGAAATGTTAACTATTAAGTCAGACGATGTTAACGGAAGAAACAGAGCTTATGAAGCTATCGTTAAGGGGGATAATATCCCTAGACCTGGTATTCCGGAATCATTCAAGGTACTTGTAAGAGAATTGCAAAGTATCGGACTTGATATTACAGTTGCGAAGAAGAATGGTGTTGAAGTTGATCTGATGAGCGATATGGACGATTTGAGAAAATCTGCTCCAAAAAGAACTTTATCAGATATTGATTCAGAGTTGTTAAATATTAACTTCTTTGAAACATCTACAACACTAGGTGAAATATAAGGAGAATTAAAATTGTCTACAAGTATTGATTATTTTGATTATATACGTATCAGTATCGCTTCCCCTGAAAGGATTTTGAAGTGGTCATACGGTGAGGTTACAAAACCTGAAACAATTAACTACAGAACCTTAAAACCGGAAAGAGACGGTTTGTTCTGCGAAAGAATTTTCGGGCCTACAAAGGACTGGGAATGCTATTGCGGAAAATATAAAAGAGTAAGACATAAAGGTATTATCTGCGAAAGATGCGGTGTTGAAGTTACGGATTCTAAAGTAAGACGTCACAGAATGGGACATATTGCTTTAGCTGCACCTGTTTCTCATATCTGGTTCTTAAAAGGTATTCCTTCTTATCTTGGCTTACTCCTTGATATGACATTAAAAGATCTGGAACAGGTTATCTATTTCAACAATTATGTTGTAATTGATCCTGCTGACAGTCCGTTCAAGAAGTTACAGCTTCTTAGCGAAGAAGAATATGAAGACTTTATGATGGAAAATGAAGAATCCAAGCTTGAAGTCGGAATTGGTGCAGAAGCTATTAAAAAACTCCTTGGTGAAATTAATGTTAAAGAATTAGCGGAAGAAATCAGATCCGAGCTTGCGGGACACGTAACATCAGTTCAGAGAAAAGGCAAGTTAATTAAGAGATTAAGACTGTTAGATTCATTAATTTCTTCAGAAACAGATCCTACCTGGATGATTATGGATGTACTTCCTGTAACACCGCCTGATTTGAGACCTATGGTTCAATTAGACGGCGGAAGATTTGCTACTTCTGACTTAAACGATTTATACAGAAGAGTTATCAACAGAAACAACCGTTTACAGAGACTTCTGGAAATGGGTGCTCCTGAAATTATTGTTAGAAACGAAAAACGTATGCTTCAGGAAGCTGTAGATGCTCTTATCGATAACGGCAGAAGAGGAAGAACTGTTGTTGGTCCTAACAACAGAGCTCTAAAATCTTTATCTAATATTATTGAAGGTAAACAGGGTCGTTTCCGTCAAAACTTGTTAGGTAAACGTGTTGACTACTCAGGTCGTTCAGTTATCGTAGTCGGTCCTTCACTAAAACTTAACCAGTGCGGTCTGCCAAAAGAAATGGCAATTGAATTATTCAAGCCGTTTGTTGTTAATAAACTTATTGAAAGAGGATATGTCCAAAACATTAAATCTGCTAAGAAAATGATTGAACGTTCCGATGCAAAAGTTTGGGATATATTAGAAGAAATTATTGACGGTCATCCGGTACTCCTGAACCGTGCTCCGACCCTTCACAGATTAGGTATTCAAGCATTTGAACCTAAGTTGGTTGAAGGTAGAGCTATTCAGCTTCACCCGCTTGTATGTACAGCATTCAACGCTGACTTCGACGGTGACCAAATGGCTGTTCACGTTCCGCTTTCAATTGAAGCTCAGACAGAAGCAAGAATGCTTATGTTAGCAACTAACAATATCCTTGCTCCTGCTAACGGTAAACCTATTATCACTCACTCACAAGATATGGTTCTCGGTCTTTATTACTTAACTATTTTAAAAGACCCTGAACAAGATGTGAAAGGTTACTTCTACAGCTTTGAAGATGCGATTGCAGCTTTAGAAGCTAAGGTAATTACTCTCCACGATAAGATTGTGGTTCGTGATGAAAAGGGTAAGAGAATAGAAACTACGGTAGGTAGAATTATATTCAATGAAGCTGTTAGAAAAGCTTTAGCATAAAAAAGAACTTATCCATAAACAGAGAAAAAGAAATTGAGGAAAATATAAAGATGGAAAATACTTATACACATGCAAAAACTCATACACCCGAGTTCATTAACAAACAAATGGACAAAAAAGGTTTGAATAAGCTTCTTGCACAAATCTATCTTGAGTTTGGCGGTGCAAAGACTGCGGAACTTGCAGATACTTTGAAAAACCTCGGGTATAAATATGCAACAAAATCCGGTGTAACTATTTCTATTGCTGACCTTACGGTTCCTGAATCAAAGAAAGAACTTCTTAAGGAAGCTGAAGCAGAAATTGAAAAATCAACTAACAGATACCTCAAAGGTGAAATTACTGAAGTTGAAAGATACACTAAGGTTATTGATACCTGGTCAGAAACAACCGCAAAACTTACTGAACAGGTAGTTGAAAACTTTGATAAATTGAATCCTGTATATATGATGGCATTCTCCGGTGCGAGAGGTAACTTATCTCAGGTATCACAGTTAGTCGGTATGAGAGGTTTGATGGCTGATGCTCAGGGACAAATCGTTGACATGCCTATTACTTCTAACTTTAAAGAAGGTTTGTCAGTAACTGAATACATCATTTCTTCATACGGTGCGCGTAAAGGTCTTGTAGATACGGCTCTTAAAACTGCTGACTCCGGTTACTTAACAAGACGTCTTGTTGACGTAGCCCAAGATGTTATTATTAGAGATGCTGACTGCGGTACTGATAAATGCATTAATATGAAGTCTATTTGCGATGGTGACAACGTAATCGTTCCTCTTATTGAC
>CALUTG010000001.1 GCA_944323615.1 Candidatus Gastranaerophilales bacterium | reverse complement strand
TTAGATGCGGAGAAAAAATATTTTGACTCTGATCACGTTAAAACAGGAGCTCTTCTTGCAAAAAGATGGCAGCTTCCGATTCTGCTTGCTAATATTATTTCTTATCACCATAATCCAAGCCTGTCTTCTATTCCGGTGCCTTGCAATCTGGTTTGTTTAGTAGATAAACTTATGCAGGAAAACTATAATCCTAATGTTATAGATAAAGATTTTCTAAAAACTATGGGTATTGACTTTGCAGATATTGAAGACTTACGTGCAGCCATTACGGAAAAATCTAACCTCTTAATATCTGAATTAACATAGCAGGTAACGTCTTATGGCTAATAAGATTGTTCTTGTATCTGATGATACGGATTTTTTTGATTACATTAAAGCCAAACTCTCTCTCAGAAAGAGTGATGAAGTTTTTTCGTTCACTTTTGATGAAATTCCCGAAAAACTTCATCTTATTCAGACTGCCGCCTTAATTGTTAACAGCGAAGGAGTACAAGAAAAAACCCTTGACCTTCTAAAACTGCTTAGAGGGAACCCTGTTATTGTTTCCGGGTTCAACGAAGATGAAGAATTTAAACTAAAAGCTTACAAAATCGGGATGTTCGACTATATTACAGTCTTAACTTCAGATAAAGAATTTCAATCAAGACTTATTCCGGCATTAAGCGTGTCGACATTATTAGAGAAAAACAAACAGTACAGAGATATTCTTGTCAGAAATAACGTAATAACAAAAAATAATGAAGTCTTTCTAAACTATGATTTTATTATTGATAAAGAACTGGAAAAGCTTAGCAAATATCCGATGAAAGCAGTATTCATGGCGATATCTCCCAATGATAAGGCAAAATTTCTGCTTACATCAAATATGATTGAGACCGCTATATTAAATAATATAAGAAGAAATGATATTCTTATGAGCTTTGCCGCTAATAAATATTTCCTTATTATGTTTGATATTGATGTAAATTCTGCCAAAGTTGTCTGGGAAAAAATTAGAGCTGAACTCCCACAAAAAATTTATGCAGGAATTTCAACCATAACAAACCAGAAAAGGCAGCAGCTAATCAATGAAGCCCTCAACAGGCTCCATGAAGCAATAAATTACGACAAAGATTCCGTTAATGATAAGCCGGTGCCTCTCAGTATGATACAGTCTGCACCTTCGGAGCATTCAAATTTTAAACTATTCAGGCAAGAGTTCTGCAAAAAAATGGAACAGGTTATTTCTCCTGTATTTTACCAGATACAGCAAAAATATACTGATAAGATTCCCGGAATATCCCTGAGCCAGGGTTCCGGAGACGGTTACGGATCTTTTTATATAAAAGGACGCCATTCAAGCAGCTGCTTTAGAATTACAAGTCCTGGGTTCTCTAAAATCAATATTGACATAACTTATCAAAAAGATTCGTCTAATATTGACGCAAAAAGAATAACCCTTGAGCCGGAAGAATTAGAGCCCGGTTTATTGGAAGATTTATTGGAACAATTTATTTCTGAATACAATAGGGAGAACAATTATGACAATACTTAATGCGGAAACAAGTCTTTTACTTATTATTGACGTACAAGACAGACTTTTAAATGCAGTATTTAATACCGGTGCGCTTGAAAAGCAATCTGAGATTATGGCAAAAGCGGCTTCAATACTCGGAATTCCCGTTTTCATAACAGAACAGTATCCAAAAGGCTTAGGCGATACAATCCCTGCAATTAAAAATAACGTGCCAGAAGCTTATTACAGAGAAAAAACAGCTTTTAATGCAGTCTTTGATATGGATATGCTCGCTGCTTTGAAAAATACCGGACGAAAACAAATTATGCTTTTCGGGATTGAAACTCATATATGTGTCCACCAAACAGCCTCTTCTTTAATAGATAACGGATTTGAAGTCCATCTGGTTAAAGATGCCTGCGGAAGCAGAACTCTTGAAGAATACGTGAATGCTCTGAAATATATGAGAGACTACGGAGTCCATGTTAAGACAACCGAAATGGTTTTATTTGAGCTTCTGAAAGGGGCTAAGAATCCTAAGTTTAAAGAAATTCAAGCTTTAATCAAATAGTTTTGTTAAGTTTTGTAACAGTTTTATATAAACTTGAAATACACTTTCGTTATTTGTTTTTATATATATGTAAGATTTAAAAAGATGGTGACGAAAGATGGCAATAGCAAATTTAAACGAAACACTTTTAAGCTATAAATTGAGAAGAAATCAGTTAAACCTTGATATAACTGAATATCAAACTCAGAAAACATTAGCAACATATTCACAAGCTGATTTGCAATCTTTGAAGTCAGCCAAACAACACGAAGTAAGAGACTACTTTAAAGATTTATATGATAATGATGCTGAATTACAGGAAGCATACTTAGATTACACTGAAATCCCTGATTTTGAAGAAGAAATCGACAAAATCACAGCTCAATTCCAAGATCAATTAGATGAGATGACAGCTTGGGAAACCGCAGTAGATGCTCAGATTACTACAGCAAGCGCTGAACTTGAAGAAGTGAACGCTTACATTGAATCTACTAAGACAATGCTTTCTTCTAACATCCAAGAAGATTTTAACTACGGATTGAACAGCTAAGCAAAAAGATAAACTCCTAATATAGCAAATATAATTAAAGCTATATTGTAGTGAAGAAAAGTCGGAATGCAAGTATCAAAAATATGATTATGCTGACCATCTGCATTCAATCCGGCTGTCGGGCCAAGAGTTGTATCGGAAGCCGGAGACCCAGCATCTCCCAGAGCCGCAGCGGCAGCCAATAAAACAACCATTTGCTGAGTATTAAACCCCATCTTTACACATACAGGAACAAACAATACAGCCAGAATCGGAATCGTACCAAAGGAGGTTCCGATTCCTATTGTTATAAAAAGTCCTATTAACAAGAATATCAAAGAAATAATTAAAACATTTTCAGGCAGCACGGAAAGAACTGTTGAAACAAGGGTCTCAATAGCTCCGGATTCCTTCAATACCGCCGCATAACCGGCAGCCACAAGCATTACAAATGCCACATATCCCATAAGATAAATTCCTTCATTCATCATATGGTCCATTTTTTCTTTAGGGATGACCTTTAGAGTAAAGATTACACCTAAACCGACCAGAGCGCCCAGAGGAAGAGAGTGTGTTATCAGCTGTACAACAAAAGTTAATATTGCAGCAAGTATTACAACCCAGGTAGTATATTTGCTGCACGGTTTTGGCTGGTCAGATAAACCTGCTATAGGTTTATTTTCGTATTTACGGGGCTTTCTATATGTAATAAATACTGATATTAAAAGTCCGACAATCATTGCTATACCTAGAATAAATGTTGATTTCCATATATCGGATCTTAAAACCTGCACCCCATTTTGAACCATATTATCAGCTATAAGATTCTGAAATATAAGCCCAAAGCCGACAGGTATAGTTATATAAGGCATCTTTAAACCGAAGGCAAGAACACTCGCCACAGCTCGGCGGTCTATATTTAAAGAATTCATTGCAACTAATAACGGCGGAATTATAATAGGAATAAACGCAATATGAATCGGAATTAAATTTTGAGATGCCATAGCAATCAATGTCAAAATCAAAAGCAGAACATACTTTCTACCCGATATAAATCTTGTAATCTTATCTGACAATTTATCCGTAAACCCGGAGTGAGCCATTGTTGCCGCAAAAGTCCCAAGCAAGATATAACTCAGGGCAGTCTCAGAGTTCCCTCCCATTCCGGAGATAAAGACGTTCATAGCATGTTCAATATTCATTCCGGCAAGCAAACCCGCTGTAAGAGTGGAAACTATTATTGCAAGAAGGACATTAACCTTTTTTAAACACAAAATACACAGTAAAATTACTGATACTATTGCAGGATTTGTGACTAGTGTAATAAAATTATCCATTCTTCTTAGTGTACTTCTTCCTCTTGAAGAAGATTAATTAACTCCAGAGAAAGTTCTTTTTGTAGTTCCAGAGGCATAAGCTTTAAGTACTCAAAAGCCTCAGCAATTTTCTGGTCCGTATCATACCATCTTCTTAAAACATAATTAAAAGCATCGGTAAGAATATTTTCAGAAAGATCAATTCCGTGTTCTTTCGACTTATTTACAATATAGTCCGCGCATTTGTACTGAGTCATAATATTTGCATTTCTCATTAAACTTACCGCAAGACTTACTGTCGGATCAACATCATACCAACGCTTATTCATAATAGAACACCCTCTTAACTCTTGTATAACAATAGTATATTTTTTAAATTATTTTGTCAATCTTGTAATTATCTCTGCCTTCTTAACTTCGTCAACTTTAAACAGCAAAGTCTTATCTTTGGAAGTCCCGCCCTTTATAATTTGAATACTTGTTTTAGGCACTTTAAATGTCTTTGAAAGAAACTCCACCAAAGCTTTATTTGCTTTATTTTCGACAGGCTGGGCAGTAACTTTAACCTTAATAAACTCATCCTCCAAAATTATTTCATTCCTGGAAGAATTAGGAACTATTCGTACCTTTAAAATCAAGCCTTCTTCTGTCATACTTTTTGGAATACCATAACATATTCGTGTTTAAAAATATAAAATCCGCCGGCAAGAGCTCTATAACGCCATAAATTAGCGGTTTTTCCCTTAGCTCTCTCATTACCCTGCATATCTTTAATTATTATGGCTTTAGTAATAAATCCAAGTTTATTCATTCTTGCCATACATTCAAACCCGAGAGGAATGTGCTGAGAATTAGCATACTTATCCCCGATAATAAGACATGCAAAGCGGCCTTTTTCAAGAAGGTCATATCCGTTTTTAGCCACCTTCTCAAACAGATCATAAAACTCTTCCGTAGTTGCACAGTTAGACAAATCTTCTTTTCTGTCAGAAAATTTAATAATATCGTCATAAGGCGGATGAAGCATTAAAAGCTGGGCATTTTTCTTACCCATAACCTCTAGCCTTGCCTGAACTTTTTCTTTAGCATCAACACTTGCCGAATCTGCACATATAATATTTACGTCTGTTACAAGTTGTTTTGGAGTAAATTTTTTAGAAACCGTTTCCACTAAATCATCTTTTAACTCAACCCCGATACAGCGGCGCTTCATATTTACAGCTTCTATACCGGAAGTCCCAGAGCCGAAGAAAAGATCAAGGACAACATCGTTCTCTTTGGTAAATCTTTCATAAATCTGCTGGGCAATCTGGGGAATATAATTTCCATGGTACTCGTTCGAATGGCCTCCTTCTTTTAATCTGGAAGGGAACTCCCACAGAGTATCCGTTTTAATATGTTCATAATTTCTCCACTGCTTAAGATTTATATCACTATATGCAGTTGTTTTAATCGCACTGTCATCAACTACTTTAAGCTTCGCACCAGCAGCGGCTTTTTTCTCTTTTAAATTAGTTTTTGCCATATCTCTCCCCAATTAATATACATAGTTTAAAAGATTTGTTAAGTTTTGTAATCAAATAAATGGATGAATTTAATATTCTGCCCACTGCCTTTTGCCATTCCGGACTCCAGAACGGGATTCGTTTTACTCGTAAATCGTAAGTAGTAAGTCATATATCGATAAATACTATGTCATGCTGAACTCATTTCAGCATCTTTCCAGTTTAGCTCTTTACTTCCATTTCAGTAAGATCCTGAAATAAATTCAGGATTACATGTCCAACCCGCAAATCGTGAGTAGTAAGTCGAGAATCAATAAATTACACTAATAAAAAAAATTATGCTAAAATAACACGTATGAAACGACTCTGCGTATTTGCTCACTGGGATAGAGATAATATAATAGATGACTATGTTATTTACTATCTAAAAGAACTAAAAAAAGTTTGTGATTGCATTATTTTTGTCTCGGATACGGACTGCTCGCCGGAAAAAATAGAAGGAATCGCAGATTATTTTATTATCGGAAAGCATGGCGAGTATGATTTCGGCTCCTACAAAAGAGGTTTTTTGTTTGCCCTAAAAGAGAATCTGAAATTTGAGGAACTTCTCTTATGCAATGATTCGTGTTACGGACCTTTTTATCCTCTGGAAAATATTTTTAAGAAAATGGATAAAAAACGTTGTGATTTCTGGGGGCTAACCGGACATAGCTACGGAATTAAAAAAGTTGGAAATGAATATATAGAATCGTTCAATCCTCATATTCAAAGTTACTTCCTGCTGCTTAAAAGACAGGTTTTCGAATCAGCTTCATTCTTAGAATTTCTGAACTCAATTGAACATAAAGAAAACAAAGATGATGTGGTTCTTAAATACGAAATAGGATTAAGCAGGTTATTGTGGGCAAACGGATTTAAAAGCATACTATATATTAATAGATATAAACATACGATAAACCCTATTGCCACAAAATGGAGACGGCTAATTAAATGGTATAAATTTCCGTTTCTAAAAACAGTACTTGTAAAAAAAGAATTAATAAAAGGCTGGGAAAAAATCGCGGGAGACTATCCAATAGAATTAATACGCAAAAATGCAGAAAGATTGGCTCCTAGCGGAGAATTCGGAATCAAAAATATTAATCTGTACAGGAAGATTCGAGGTATGATTCTGCAAAATTTGCCAAACGAATGCAGAATATGTCTTATATTTATAGAAAAGGGTCTTTTTAACCTGCTAAACGGTCTTTTCTTTAATAAACTCAAGAAGTTCTGACGCGCAGCGCTCCCAGGTAAATTCAGATGCTATATTTAAACCCTTTTCAATACATTTACTCCTAAAACCAGAATCATAGTACATTTTTTCAAATGCTTCAATCATTTCCGAATCAGATTCCGGATTAATCAGAATACCGCAATCTCCAAGAACCTCCGGCAAAGAAGATCTGTTTGAAGAAATAACCGGGCATCCGCACTTCATTGCCTCTAAAACAGGAAGCCCGAAACCTTCGTACAAAGATGGGTAAATAAACATAAGAGCGTTAGAATAGTACATTGGTAAATCTTCATCCTTAATATATCCCGTAAGAATAATTTTTGATCTGTCAATATGCGAAAGTTCAGTATTAAGAACATTTTCAAATCGTCTCCATGTACTTCCGCCAAGAACCAGCTTTAAATCTGAAATATTATTCTTTTCTATAAATTTAAAAAAGTTTTTTATACCGAATATTACATTTTTTCTCTTCCCCATCGTGCAAAGTGAAAAAACGTACTTAAAATCCGCGGAGGTTCCCTTCGGAGCAAAATTTTCATTTACCCCGAGAAGAGTCGTTTTTATGTTTTCTTCTTTTATAAACGGAAAGTATTTTAAGACATCCGAGCGGGTGTACTCAGAATTTGTAACATAATAATCATGGTCATTGATTGAATTATAAACCTTATTATGCCAGTCTTTTGTATTTTTGCTCATCCCCTTTTCCACAATAGGAATAACGTCATGTATCATCCTGAAACGTTTCAAATTAGCAGCCTCAATCTCTTTTGACGGAGGCGTAAACGGAGAAAAATACACATCGTATTCTTTAAGCTGCTCTAAGTTCTTTTTATTAATTCTGTATAAGTATTTATCATAAAATCTAGCAAGTACTGTGAGCGCATAATAAATAGGATACGGAAAATTTCGGGTAAGATATAGGATTTTAGAGATTAAACGATTTACCATGGACTTCTCTTCTAACAGAGGGATGTCCTCAAACTCTTTCAGGTTCTTCATAAAGTAATACCGTCTGAAATCAACATGAAAAGTAATATCAACTTCCTGTTTTTTCAATTCATTAAAAAAATTCAATGCAACATAGAAAACTCCAGCGCGATGTCCGGATTCTTCGCAATAATAGGAAAGTTCTGTACAATCAAAGAGAAGTTTCATTTTTGGATGAATCCTTTAATTCGTTTTAGTACTTTAAGCCATATCAAGTAAGTCTCATATATAATATTCAGAGGAAAATCCTGCAGATGCTTTGATCTAAGTTTCAATTCACCTTTTTCTTCCCCTGAAATAGATAAGTACTCTGCTAATGGATATTTTGCATAGTAATAAGCTCTATTTGCTTCAAAATTATTATTATATTTAATGGATGTAGCAGATCCGAAATGAAAAAAACATACTGTGTTAACAACATAGACACCATAACCTGCCATAATTGCCCTGTATTTCATATCATTGTCTTCAAAAAAAGCAGGGGAAAATTTCTCATCAAACACACCTATTTTATCCAAAACATCTTTTTTTGTTATTACACATGAAAATTCACATTCATCAAAACTCTTTTCATAAAGTTTATCATATTTGAAATTCTTAAAATATTGAATGTAAGCATGTTCATTAGTTAGATTAAAATCAGGTTTAATATGTCTTGGAGAAACAAATGCCGCATTTTCTTTTTCAAATACATCTTTAATTTTATCAAACCAGTTTGGATAAAGAAGTATATCGTTATTTAAAAAACCAATATACTCGCCTTCTGCGATTTCTATTCCCTGATTATTTCCTTTGGAAAAACCTTTATTTTCTTCATTATAAATAACTTTTAGATTATCTTTTTCAAGCCTCAATGTTTCAAGATAATCAACAGTTCCATCTGTTGAAGCGTTATCTACAACAATAAGTTCAAAATCAGAGGTAAAGCGATACAGGCTCTCAATATACTTTTTAGTATATTCAAGATTATTAAGCGTTAATGTTATTATACTGAGAGTTTTAGCCATCTGCTATTTTACCTTATTCCAAGATTCTAACATTGATAATTTATTTTTAAAACATTTATTAATGGTCAATTTATTAATTAATGTGTAAAATAATTTTACCGGAAAAAGCATTCTTAGCATATCGTCACAATTTTTTTCATAGCTGATAATTGTTTTAGCAAACTGAATACATCTTTCTTTATAAATTTTCCAATCAGAAGAGTTCTGAATATTTACTTCTGTCTTATCAAAATAGTCCAAAAGAGAATCCAAATTAGAACTTAGACAATACCTTTTTCTTGCAACAGTCTTAATTTCATCCATTTCACTTAAAGCGGCATTATATCCGTCAAGGATTTCACTACAAATAGCTTCTGCTGAAAGTTTTCTAAAGCTGCTTCTTCCTGAAAAATTATAAAATTCTTCCTTGTCAAGATTGATCAGCCTCAAATACCCTTCGCCGCCAAAATGATCATAATTGTATACAGGAATTCCCATTGATAAAGCATACTGAACAGTTTTTCCTATTGTAATCACAAGATCATACTTTGATAAAATTTCAGGAGTAATAACAGCATAGTTATGCCCTTTACCCCAAATATCCACATTTATATTATTTTCTTTTAAAAGATACACTGCGTCATACAGTTCTTCAGGAATGTGATTTGAGACAACAGCAATTCTATTTAACCCGCCGGACAATTTAACATCCCGAATAAATTCATCAGGCGCACTGTTAATAAAAACATACATATTTATAGCATCAGGAGAAAACAGTTCTTTCATATACTCTTCGAGTCTTCTGTTATGAACAACCAGAGGGAAGCCATACTTACATAAAAGACTCGGAACCTCCATATCTACAATAGAAGATAGCGAGCCGAAAGCCAGTTTTTTATATTTTAAGCCCTTTTCAATCAAATAAGTGCAAATAGGCTCATGATAAGCCAACACGTAATCATAATCTACATCCAGAGGCAAATCATCAAAGAAGTATAAATTAGCAAACTTCGACACATAGTTTTTTATTTCAGAGGATATTTCCACGCCGGACAGATAAACGCAAAAACCTCTTGAATTCAGAGCCTTTGCCAGCTCACAAATATGGATTAATGAGCCATGCCAGTCATTAAAATAATAACCTGTTATTAGAAAAGTCTTAGATTCCATAATTATTATTCCTTAAGTTTTGATAAAACATTATTTGAATAAAATTTCATTAAGTTGTCCAGCTGAAGATCATTTGCCCCCTTTTTATTTTTTGAATAAAGTGTTTTTCCAAAAAAATGCCTGAACAGGTTTGTACAAATAAGAGTTTTGTAATGATTTTTCACCACTCTTATTTTTCTGCCATGCACAAGCGCCATAACCCAAAACCAGATATCATCGGCAGTAGGAGCATATTTAAGAAATATATCCTCTCTTAAGACCTCTTTTGAAAAACATTCCGGCGGATATAGTACTCCACCTGCTCCGGTTAAAAAATTATCGTATCGTGCAGATTCTTCATCAACATGTTTTTTCCATTTTTCATAAGGGATTACCTTTCCGTTATTAACCCCGACTCTATGAGCCCTGTGACAGTGAATATCATTCTGGCACGAAATGTATGATAAATATAAACGTTTAAGCCAGTCTTTTGGATAATAAATATCATCATCTGCCGTAACAATTACTGAATCCGAAAAATGTTCAAAGGCATAAATAACTTTTGTATAAGAACCTATATCTTTAACAAACTTAATTTCTAATCCATTTTTAATAAATCTTGTAATTTCATATGGAAGAGAGGTTAAATCATTTCCCTTTTCATCAAGCCACAATATTATTCTGTCAGGCCGCAAGGTTTGATTTAGTAAAGAATATATGGTCTTTGGTAAATCCTGAAATCTATCTTCATAAGAAGTTAATGATACAATAAGAGGTTTCTCGCGCTTTGCATCATTTACCCCTCTCCAGTTACCGATAGAATTTATCTGCATACTGAGAAAAGGATTTAAAATTCCTCTTATGTGAAATTTACAGTTAATAATTCTATTTAAAACAGATTTAATCATAAATACTTGCTTTTTATGAGTTCAAGCTCTTCTTCTTTGGTTAATTCTGGATTTTTCAACTTTTCTTCCGCTAAAAAATCGAAAATTTCTTTATAGAGTTTCCCTCTTTCGACCCCTAATTTTATCAAATCATTTCCTGTTACAGAAGGTTTGATTTGTCTTAGACTTTTAAGATAATGATACGCTAAATCATACTCCCTTACAAGCCCCCAAAGAATTACACTTTCCAACGGACAGCCTGAAAACATTCTGTATAAACCCCACTCACTTTCAAATGACACCGTCTTCAGATTATCAAAAGCCCCAATGATATCGGCTTCATCTTTAGTCAGTTCTAAAGTTGACAAATCAAACAAGCCCGCATAAACAATCCAAGGATTATGAATCTTAACTAAATTTACCAGAGCTTCTGCAGACCCTTTGATTTCCGGAATAGCTTGTTCGGGACTCAACAGTTTATAAATTTTCTCATTAATAAATTTTTGTAAAAGTTTATCACTATTAAGATTAAAAGATTCTCTCAGCTCCTTTTTAATTCTGTGATAACTCATATCGTAGTTTATATTCTCAAGATACTCCTCTTGAAGAACCTTTGTTTCTATATCTAATTCAAAACCGAATCTTGCTAAGAATTTCAAACCTCTTATTATTCTTGACGGGTCGTCTATAAAACTGTTTTTATGAAGTACGCGCAGTTTTTTAGACTTTAAATCTTTTTGTGAATCAAAATAGTCGTAAATTTCTCCAGAAAGAGTATTTTTTGCCATTGCATTTACGGTAAAATCCCGTCTTTTGAGATCATCTATAAGAGGGCATCCGATTTGCTCCACAACTGGAAGATGACCGGGCTTTGGATATCTTTCAGTTCTTGTAGAAGCTATATCTATTTCCTGCTCTTCAAAAAAGACTCTGACAGTTCCAAAATCAGGATTTTCTTTTATAATATTAAGCCCCCTTGATTTTGCGAACTTGATAGCATCACCTTCATAACAATAATCAATATCAAGACTGGGAAGTCCGAGAATCTCATCCCGGACTACACCGCCAACATAATAAAGATTTTTGTCTTTTAATTCCATTTCCATTCCTAACCCTGAGCTTTTTTATTAGCCACCAATGAGCTTATAAACGCAGCTACTATGATAATTAAACCTAAAAGGCCTGTTACAACTTCCGGAACTGCTCTGATTGTAGAAACAAACATTAAAACAGCAAGCACTCCTATTGCCCAATGCGCCCCGTGTTCAAGATACGGATAATGATTAAGCGTCTTTTTATCAACAAGCATTATTGTAAGAGATCTTACAAACATTGCACCAATAAACAAGCCTATTGTAATAATAAGAATATCTTTACTTAAAGCAAAAGCCCCAAGAACACCGTCTAAGGAAAACGATGCATCTATAAGTTCAAGATATAAAAATCCGACAAGACCTGAACATCTAACAGTATCCGCACAGAGTTTAGCGCGTTCTTCCTGTTTTCTTTCAAGCCACTCGGCAAGCCCGTCTATTGCAAGGTAAGTAATAATACCTGAGATTCCTGATAATAGTACACTCTGTCTAATTTCCGCAGGAAGTTCAAGTAGAACAATACCTATCGCACAAAGAGTCACAATGGAACAAATTCCTCTAATCTTAGAAAGATTCTGCATTGGAACTTCAATAAACGAAATCCAATGTACATCCTTTTTCTGTTCTGTAAAGTAATCCATAAAAAGCATAAGAAGGAAAGCTCCTCCGAAAGACACAATCGGAGCGTGAGTTAATTCAAGATAATGCGCATACTGGTGTACATCATTCAATGCCATATCAAGAACAGTTAGAATATTCAATTTCGCAAATATTGCCACAACCGCAAGCGGGAATAAAAATCTCATCCCGAATACCGCAATCAAAATTCCCCAGGTTATAAAACGATGACGCCATTTTTCAGACATGTGTTCGAGCTTCATCGCATTAACTACGGCATTATCAAAAGATAAGCTTACTTCCAAGATAGCAAGGACAAATGCTATAAAGATACAAGAAAGCCCAGTTCCATTATGGACGTGCTCCCCCCAGAAATAAGCACCCGTCAAACCAAGTATGGTTACCATATACGAACCCAGGAAATAATGCAGCATAACAGCCTCCTTCTACTTTCTTTTCTCATTATAATATAAAAGGATTGAAAAATATAATTTCATTTGGTATACTATGGTTGAATTAATAAATAGGAGTCAAACTATGTTAAAAAGATTAATGGCACTTCTTTCATTAATTTCGTTAATGGGACTTAATACAATCCCTGCTATTGCGGAAACATGCTCCGTTGAACACCTTGATGTTCACAAAAAAGCCCCGTGTAATGAAGTAAAAATTACTAATGTTAGAAGAACGGTTGAAAAAGGTAACGTGTTGGAATTTGCATTTGATGAAAAATTCTTTTCAAAATGCCACCAAGCCGGAGAGCTTATTCACTTTGTAGTACCGGAAGCACTTTATACTTGTGAAGGTACTTTAATTCTGCCTTGCAATACTAAAATTGTTGCAGAAATCACAAAAATCGAAAAACCAAAAATGTTTAACAAAAACGCAAGAGTTAACTTAGTATTCAAACAAATTGTACTTCCTGATAACACTTGCATTGATATCAAAGCCAGACCATTTACAAAAGACGGCAAACTTAAAGAAGGTCCTTGGACAACTACAGGGAAATTATTCCTGTCAACACTTACAATGGGTATAGTTGGTGCAGGTGCCGGTGTTGGTTTTGCATTTATTCCTAACCCGGCTAAGCTTGGAACAGGTTTTGCAATTGGTATCCCTGTAGGCTGCGGTGTTGGTTTGTTAGTCGGATTAATAACACCTGGCTGCCACTATAAGGCTAAAAAAGGCGAAAGAGTTTATGCTTTATTAATTGATGAATTCAGTGTATGCGCAGCTAAGTAGCCTGATCAAGGGTTCAAAAAAAAGAGGATTCAAATTGAATCCTCTTTTTTTTGACTAGACAATCTTATTTGGAACAGACATATCTCTTTCGTTCAAGCGTTTTTCAAGTTCGCCTGACGGCTCATAATAAGGTGATACTGTCATCACCTTAGCAGCAATATCAGGGTAATGATAAATAAACCTTAATTCACTTTCCGTAAGGGGTTTTTGAGTATGAACATTTGCATAACGTGCAAGTTCAAGAATATTCCTTGCTTCATTTTCGTCTTTAAACTCAATTTCAAGCTTATCATACACATTTCTAAACCCCTTAATTCCGCCATATTCACCGGTAGTAATCATTCTTCCTGTCTCAATAATTTCAGGTTCGCCTCTTCCGAGTTCTTCAAAATCGTACAATTCATAATTTCTTCTGTCTTTTAAAGCACCATCCGCGTGAATACCAGATTCATGAGCAAAAGCATTGTCTCCTACTGCCGGCTGATTTATAGGAATAGGAAGCCCAAATGCATAAGCCGTATATTTCGCAAGTTTCCATGCTTTTGAAAGGTCAATATTTTCATCAATTTTATACCTGTTTTTAAAACCAGCGGATTTAAGACATGCAAGCAAACAGGATACTAAATCCGCATTTCCCGCTCTTTCTCCCATACCATTGATTGCAGTATTAATATATGCATCCACTCCCGCGTCTACCGCTGCCATTGCTCCCATTACAGAACAAGCAACAGCCATCCCTAAATCATTATGATAATGAAGTTCAATAGGCATTTGAGTTTCTTTTGCCAGATAATAAATTCTGTCATAAGCTGTTTTAGGATCTTCATATCCTAATGTATCGCAGTATCTAAACCTGTCTGCGCCAAGTTTTTTAGTTTCTTTAGCAATTTTCACAAGATAATCAATATCGCTTCTGGAAGCATCTTCAGCATTCACACCTATTATTTCCGCTCTTTTTGATACCGCGCATTCAACAGCTTCACAGGTCATTTTTAAGATATCATCTCTTGATTTTTTGCCTAAATACTTGCCGTGTATCATTTGGTCGGAAGTTGACTGTGATAAATTACAATTTTTTAACTGAGGACAATTAGAAAACGATTTTTCAACATCATCCGCAATGGCCCGCATCCAGCCGGAGAGTTTGGTTCTTTTTATAACCCCTCTTTTGACAAGCTCAAGGTTTGCATTCAAATAATTAAGCTCGTGCATTGTAGTCGGAAAGCCAAACTCTGATTGGGTAATACCCATATCATTAAGCATAAGGTTAATCATAGTTTTTTGAAGTTTTGCTAACCCTAATCTTGAGGTTTGAACTCCATCTCTGTTTGTAACATCCACAAAATATATTTTTGGCATAAAAACCCCTCCGAAAGGTATTCTACAATATATTTCACCCCTCTGCAAGTAAAGATTATATTAAGTCCTAAAAGCTTTCGGACCTATTTGATAACGTTTACAATAACGTTTAAGTTCTTTTATTACTATGCCTGATAGAGCAAATACCGCAATCAGATTCGGTACCGCAAGGAATAATGTTACGGCATCCGAAAGATTAATAATGCTTTTGAAATTCATTGCGGAACCCGCTATTATACAAATACAATAAAATGCCTGAAAAATTCTTGACCTGTTTGCACCTTCGCCAAAGAGAAAATTCCATGCTTTAAGCCCGTAATATGAACCGCAAAGCATTGTGGATAAAACAAAACAGCTTGCCATAATTGTTAATATAACAGGAAAAAACGGACAGATAGTTGCAAACGCTTTTGAAGTAAGCTCAATACCTGCAATCCCGTCCACATTTAAATAAACTTTTGATACCACAATTACAAATGCTGTTGCAACACCAACAATCACAGTATCCACAAAAGGCTGCAAAAGAGATATAAATGCCTGCGCAACAGGCTTATTAGTATTAACGGCGGAAAAAGCAATCGGCGCGGTTCCCAGTCCTGATTCGTTTGCAAACATAGCCCTCCTGAATCCCCAGAGCAGGCAAGCAAAAGCCCCGCCCTGTATAGCACGAGGAGAAAAAGCCTCTTTTACTATTAATATAAGAGTTTCCGGAAGATGATGAATATTTACAATACAAACCAGAAATGCACTTATTACATACAAAGAACACATTACGGGCGTAACTTTTGAAGTAAATTTACCGATAGCTTTAATACCGCCTATAATAGTAAACCAAGTTATAACTGCAACAATAGTTCCCAGAATCCAGCCGTTAGCTGCAAAAATACTTTTATCCCCGCCGGTTACCTCCGTAAACTGGGCAGTCATAGCATTTATCTGGAAAAGATTCCAGCCGCCTATCATTGCAAAAATACAGCAAACAGCATAAGTTTTTGCCAGAAACGGAGCAAATTTTTGCGAATACTTACCTCTAAGCCCTGCCAGAATATAATACATCGGCCCGCCTGATACAGTTCCGTCAGGATTTGTTTTTCTAAACTTAACCCCGAGAAGAACTTCTGAAAACTTAAGAGCCATTGAGAACAATCCCGCAATAATCATCCAGAAAATTACTCCCGGACCTCCGATAGAAACAGCCGCAGCAGAACCTGCAACATTTCCTATCCCTGCCGAAGCGGATATTGTAGCACTCAAAGCCTGAAAAGAAGAAAGTTCCCCTTTCTTTTTACGCTGGTAGCCTGAAGGATTTTTATGCTTATAGTTATTAGTAATAAGTTTTACGGCATGTTTGAAGCCCCAAAACCCGATAAAACCTGTTCTGACAGTAAAGTACACCGCTGCTGTAATAAGAAGCGCAACAAGAAACTCGACTTTTACTCCCCCTATTGTAACATAAGAGAATATAAGTCCGGAAACCTTATCAGCTATCGGCGATAGCAGGCTATCTATTGCGGCATCCAAATTCATACACAAATTTTATAACAAACATAAAATTTTATCTATAATAAAACGCTATCCTTCCTGTTGGTATGCCCAGGCAGAATGGTTATGAATACTCTCCAGAGATTCACATTCAACTTCAAATGAGTCAATAATATCATTATTTCTCAAAAGTAAAACAACATCCCTAAGCACGTCCTCAACAAACTTAGGATTATCGTAAGCGTGCTCTGTTACATACTTTTCATCCTCTCTTTTTAAAAGAGGATAAAGCTCGGAAGACGCGCACTTTTCTATTTGAGAAACCAAATCTTCAATCCAAATATGGTCATCCTCAGGATAAGTAACTTTAACCGAAACTATAGCTCTCTGGTTATGTGCACCGTACGCCGAAATCTCCTTGGAACAAGGACAAAGAGTTGTTACGGGAACTTTAACCCCAAGAAAGAATCTATACTCTTCATCTTCTTCGCCGTAGTTATCTAAAATTCCCTCAAATGTGCAATCATAGCACATAGGAGCAGAAATCCCGGTTACGGGAGATTTCTTATCAATAAAATACTTAAATTCAAATTTCAAATACCCGCTCTTTGCATTCAAACGTTCTACTATTGCTTCCACGCAGCCCTTAATATCAACTCCGAGTGTATGTTTTCCTCTCCACTCGTTCAGAACCTCAACGAATCTGGACATATGAGTTCCTTTATAATGAGCAGGCAATGTAACTCCGGCTGTAGCGGATGCATATATTACCTTATCCTCATCGTCCTTTCGCTGAATAATAAGCGGAATCTCGAGATTCTTAATCCCTACCTTTTGAATCTCAACACCTCTTGAATCAGTCTGGTTCTGAACATCTTTCATTAAAGCTCTACCCCTTCAAAGCTCCTTTGCTCTAAAGCCGTAAGCAATTTTAAAGCTGCAACCCTCTGAATATGAGGAGGAGCATTTCTTAAAAGTTCAACTCCCTTGAGCATCATCGGATCATTATCATACCAGCGGTTCCCTTTGCCCTGATAGGTATTAATAATTTCGTAAACGTGTTCAATAACTTCTCCTGCAACCTGCTCCTGTAAATTAAGCAAGAATTCCGCAGCTTCGGTTTTTGTCTCATCAGGCTGAAGTCTCAACAGCTCAAGAGCTTCTTTTAAAATAGGGTCTTTATCGTACCAGCGTTTATTCATTATCTCTTCCTCGCAATCTTTTTTAATTATTGTATAATAAGATTATACAAATTGAAAGGTTTAAGTATGAAAATTCTTCTGATTAACGGTGCAAATCTTAATATGCTCGGAACCCGTGAACCTGAAAAATATGGAAACAAAACTTTAAAAGATATTGAATCCGAAGTTATTGAATACGGGAAAACCCTCGAAGCAGAAGTTGATGTTTGGCAAAGCAACCACGAAGGAGAAATTGTAGAAAAGATTCAATCCGCAAAAGGAAGCTACGACGGAATACTTATTAATGCCGGCGGATACACCCACACAAGTGTTGTAATAAGAGATGCTGTTGCAGCGGTTAATATTCCTACAGTAGAAATCCATATGACAAATATTCATTCAAGAGAAGAATTTAGACACACCTCTCTCTTAACAGGAGTTTGTATCGGAATTGTAGCCGGATTTGGAGAAAAAAGTTATTCTCTTGCTCTGGAAGGTTTAGCATCTTACTTAAATAAAGGTTTTATGTCATAATATAAACAGAATAGTTATGAGGTTTTAATGTACGATTTCCCTTTTGAGCTGGATGATTTTCAAAAACAAGCCTGCGAGTGTATTTCCGCAGGTAAAAGCGTTGTGGTTTGCGCCCCGACAGGCGCCGGGAAAACAGTAATTGCAGAACATGCTGTTCATTGCGCCTTGAAAGAGGGGAAAAAAGTTTTCTACACAACCCCGCTTAAAGCGCTGTCCAATCAGAAATACAATGACTTTTCCGAAAAATACGGATACGATAAAACCGGACTTTTAACCGGTGACACATCAATTAACAGAAATGCCCAGATTGTTATTATGACAACAGAGGTTTTTCGTAACATGCTTTACGGAACAAATTTCGGCTCTGTTACGGATAATCTTAAAGATGTAAAATACGTCGTCTTAGACGAAGTTCACTATATGAACGATGAACAGCGGGGGACTGTATGGGAAGAAAGTATTATCTACTGTCCGACAAATGTTCAGATAATTGCACTCTCAGCAACCGTTGCTAACGCGGACAAGCTTACCGAATGGATTAACACGGTTCATTCAAGAACCGAACTTATTAATACCGATTTCAGGCCTGTGCCGCTAAGGTTCTATTATTTTGACTCATCTCAGCCAAACACTCTGCTTCCACTGCTTACTCCGTCCGGAACTTTAAACAAAAAGATTAAGCCTGAGAAAAAACAGTTTAAAAGAGGGAAAGCGGTTCAGAAAAGAAGTGTTGTAAAAGATGTGGTAAGAAATCTTCACGAAAAAGATATGCTGCCTGCTATATATTTCACGTTTTCCAGAAAAAAATGCGACGAACAAATGGAAAAATGTGCGGAACTCTGCCTTGTAACCCCGAAAGAACAAGCAGAAATAAGAAAAGAAATAGATGATTATATAGCAGAAAATCCTTACTTATATAAAAACAAACACATAGAATATCTGCTGCAAGGTGTTGCATCTCACCATGCCGGATTGCTCCCGGGATGGAAAGTTCTTGTTGAAAAACTTTTCCAGAAAGGTTTAATAAAGGTAGTTTTTGCAACCGAAACACTCGCTGCCGGAATAAATATGCCGGCACGCTCAACGGTTATTAGTTCAATAAGCAAAAGAACCGATTCCGGACACAGAACATTAACTCCAAGCGAATTTTTACAGATGTCAGGCCGTGCAGGCAGACGCGGTATGGATGAAATAGGTTACGTAACCATTGTGGGAACTCCGTTCCAGACTCCTGAAGAAGTCGCTGAACTGGTACTAAGCGATGCAAATCCGCTTGAAAGTAAGTTCTCTCCAAGCTACTCAATGGTTCTTAACCTGCTTCAAAGATTCTCGTTAGAAGAAGCAAAAGAGCTGGTCTTAAAAAGTTTCGGATACTTTTCATCCAATTCAAGAATCGAGCCGCTTTTACTCCTAAAAAAAGCTAATCAGGAAAAGATTGATGAGTGTAACTCTTTTGTCTGCTATGCAAAGAAAACTAACGAAGACCTGATTGAATACAACAAAATCAGAGAAATATACGTCCAAAACAGACGAACATTCAAAACAATTCAAAAGCAGGAAAAGAAAAAGAACCGACCGCTTTCTCCGGAAGCAATTGAGTTTGGCAAAAAAACAAAAGAACTGCTGGAAAAAATGCACTCATACGAGTGCGATACCTGCAAACTGTTCAAAAAGCATATGAAATCCATAGATGTTTTAGCCCGATATCAGGCAAAACAAAAAACTTTGGACAGAGAAATAGAAAAACAGAAAGACATTTTCTGGAACAAATTCCTCTCTCACAGGGCAGTTCTTATTGATTGCGGGTACATAAAAGACGATTACCCTACTGAAAGAGGAATTACAGTTTCACAAATACGTTCTGAAAACGAACTCTTCCTTGCACAAATAATATTTTCAGGGGTTCTGGAAACGCTTACACCGGCAGAGCTTGCAAGTGTCGTCTGTGCTATTACGACAGAGGATATGAGAGCGGATTTATTTTCCCAGCTTCCGCTTTCCACTACGGTTAGGAAAACGCTAAACAAGATTAAAGATATAAGAAGGGCTCTTGATAAGAAACAAAAGAATTATGATGTAGAAGACCCTATGTATATTAACGGCTACTATTCACCGCTCATTGAAATGTGGGTTAACGGTGCGGAATGGGATGATATAATAGACCAGATAGACATGGGCGAAGGTGATATTGTAAGAAGCTTTAAACGCGTAATAGACGTTTTAAGGCAATTTTGCACAATGGCCAACATGCCGGAAGCTTTAGTATTCACGGCAAGAGAAGCAATAGACTTAATCCAAAGAAGCCCGATTGATGTAGATTAATTATTCTTCAGAACTTTCTTCCGAAAATTCTTCATCATCCTCATCATCTTCTTTTTTGATAAGTTCAAGCACATTTTGAGCCATTTCTTTAGCTATAATACTTCTTGTAGAATCAGGACAGTTTTGAAGAAGGCTTATAGCAGTCCTTAAAGTGCCGTCCAAATCATACCAGCGGTCACGCTTAGAACTTTCCATAATATCTTCTGTTGCAGATACAATGTCTTCTACCGATTCATACTCAGAGTCATGAATATTATGTTCCGTAATAATTTTAATCAAATTAAGCGCAACCTTAATTTGAGTTTCGTCATCAGATTCTTCAAGAGTTTTCATTGCAGAAGATAACACCGGATCTTTATCATACCATCTTCTGGCACTCGTCGTAAATTCTTCTTTCATAAATCCTCCTAATATAAAGCACTGTATCTAAAAGATATAATGATTATACTATATTATTCCGGATTTGTAAAACACTAAAATCAGCCATGTGACTTAAGAAACTGTTGATACATAAGTCTCTTTCGCAGCGCAATAGGAAGAGGCCGGACTTTCGTCTTGTATTCAATTATGTTAACAAGATTGGAGTCGAGTCTATCTTCAAGCTCAGAAGAAGAACGCTTGGTTGAAACAGAAGATTCCTGTCCGTTAAATAATTTTGAGATGATTAAATCTAAATCATCCATGCTCTTTGTAGGTTTTTTGGTCATAATGTTATCCACATAATTTATATCCTTGACAATTGTATTTAATCCGTTAACTGATACTTTTGAGTCAACATAGTTACCATTATCAAAATTATTAGTTATAACAATTTCATGCTTCATTTTATCAGTTATTCTATATCTATGCAATTTATTGTCTTTAGTAAATTTTTCAACTAATAAGCTGTAATTTTCATCATCGTAAGCTGAAATTCTGCCCATTGCATCATAAAAATAATGCTGTGTAAGTACTAATTTATCGTCAAAATAAATATTACGTCCGGTTATTCTGTCTAAAAAGTCATACTTCAATTCTACTTTTCGCTTATTTAATCCCAGAATTTGACTTACAGCAAAAATTTTGCCGAGTTTATACTCATACTCTAAGCTGCATGAAATTTCTCCGGAAGCTTTATAGAAAAACTCCGAAACTAAAACATCATCTCTGAAAACCTGCTTAAAATCAATTTTTCCTTCTTTATAATACCGGATTTCTGAAACAGAAGAACCTTCATAAAAAACCCTCTTATCAAGGTCCTCATCCTCATAATAATCAACTCTTAAAATTGTACCGTCAGAATTGTAAACTGTCTCAATCCGCTTAACAGGTTTAACATTAATATCTGTAACAATAAACTCTGTTTCTTTAAATTCTTCCGGGACATGAATCCCGCAAACGTACTCGGCCATTTAACTCTCCATCTTTTAAACTCTCTAATAATATAAAGGCTTAAATTTTAGGACAATTTCAGGTACGTAAAATATTGTTACAAAAATTAATAATTATATATTCAACTTATATCCGCCGCCATAGATTGTTTCTATATACTTTTTACCATCGGAAATCTTATCAATTTTGCTCCTCAAGTGTCTTATATGAACCCTTATTGTTTCAACATTATCATCAGGGTCATATCCCCAGACCTCTTTCAAAAGCCTTGCACCGGAAACCATATTTCCATGGTTCTGGAAAAGAAGATTAAATATATCAAACTCAATAGGAGTAAGCTTTTGAATTTTGTCGTTAATTTGAACACTATATGTTTCAGGGAGCAAAGTTATTTCCTTATAAGTCACCAAATCTCTTACCGCCGATGATTTAGGTATCTGCCGCGTTCTTTTGAGAAGAGCCCTCACCCTCACAATAAGTTCCTCAATCTCAAAAGGCTTTGTCAAATAATCATCTACCCCGAGGTTAAATCCGTTAACCTTATCATTAAGTTCCCCTAACGCCGTAAGCATAATAATCGGAGTATCTGCTATTTCCGAGCTCTGTCGCACTCTCTGCGCTACCGTGAACCCATCTACTTCCGGCATCATAACATCCAAAATGATAAGAGAAGGGGCTTCTTGTTTTGCAAGCGCAAACCCTTCCGTTCCGTTGTATGCCTGAAACACTTCATAGCCTTGCAATTCAAGATTGACCTTTATAAGTTCATTTATTGCAGTATCGTCATCAACAACAAGAATCTTAGTCACTGACATTTACCTCCTCTTTTGACTCAATCATTAAAGGTTCTTCAATCTCTTCTAACAACGCAGACGGAATCTCTTTTGCCGAGTTTATGCCAAATTCTTTAAGAGCATTGACCTGAGAGAAAAGACTCGGTTTGTTTCGATTTCCCCTGCTAAATCTGTTGATTGTCGTTGACAGTTTAGAAGAAACGTCATTCATTCTCTTTTGTACATCCGTTAAGTCTTCACAAAACTGAACAAAAGTTTCATATAAGTTTGTTCCTGCATTAACGATCTTATTAACGCTTTCTGTCTGTTTCTGCTGGGCAAGAAGCTGATTAACAAGCCTTATTGTTGTAAGAAGAGAGGATGTTCCCACAATAATAATATTTGATTTATAGGCAAGGTTTATTAAATCTAAATCTTCATACAAAAGGTTAACGGAAGATTCTACCGGCATATACATCAAAACAAAATCCGGCTGCGATAAGTCTCCTGCATTCTGATAGTTTTTATTTGCAAGATCCGTTATTCTCTTTTTTACTTCACTTTTAAACTCATTAAGTCTTGAATTATCTTCGATATAGTCAAGATAACTTGTTAAAGTAACTTTAGAATCAATAATCAGGTGTCTGTTATCAGGGAGATTTATTACTACGTCAGGGCGAACTGTATGCAGTTCGTCGTCTTTTAAATTGGCTGATTTTGTAACAAATTGTTTTGTATAATGAACCCCCTCCTGCATTCCGCAAGACTGAAGAATTGTATCCAAAAGGTTTTCACCGTATGAACCTTTTGTATTCTGGTTTTTTGTAAGTGCTTCAACAAGATTTTTAGCTTCTTTTTCAATGATTTTATTATTTTTTTCCAGATTACCTATTTGCTCGACAATTTTAGTTGTATTTTCAACTCCTGAGAGATTAAATTTCTCTACTTTTTCTTTAAATTCGCCCAATTCTTTTGTTAAAGGCAGAATTTTTTCTTCAAGAGTCTCTCGGTTTTGTTTTCTCAAATCCTCTTGTTCCCTTTTAATTGTTTCATTAGCCAGCTGAACAAAATCTCTTTTGATAATTTCCTGCAAAGAAGAAGACGTCTCCGCCGCAGCCTTCAATCTCACGAGTTCTTCATTCAGACCGGAGTTCTTTTTTGTAAAAACAATGTAAGAAATCATTCCGGCAATAATAAATCCTGCTAAAAACGAAATTATTAACGAAACCAAAACCTCTACCTCCATACTTAAAAATTAAGCTTCTTTTATTATAAAAGAAGCTTAATTAAAAATCTATGACCTGTCATTAAGTTTAGCAAGAAGTCTTAATATTTCCAAATACAACCAGACTAAGGTTACCATAAGACCAAATGCGCCGTACCATTCATAATCTTTAGGCAGCATTCTCTGTGAACCTTGTTCAATAAAATCAAAATCAATGATAAAGTTTAGCGCTGCAATTACTATTACCACAAGAGTAAATCCTATACCCAGATTAGATGCCGAAGCTATTATCGGAACAGAGTGTCCGAAGAAATGTCCGATAATATCAACAAGATAAATTACTGCGATTGCAGCTGTTGATATAAACATAACACTTCTAAATTTATCAGTACATCTTATTATACCAAACCGGTACAAAGCCAGCATTGAAAACATTACAGCAAAAGTTCCAAGTACTGCTTGAGGAACAATACCCGGATATGCCGCTTCAAATATTGCAGAGATTCCGCCTAAAAACAACCCTTCACAGACAGCATAGACAGGAACCAGAAATTTTATTCTTGTAAACGCTACAACAAGTCCTGTAATAAAGCCTGCAATAGCCCCTCCATATGTTAACATATTGGCAAGGTCTGTATAACCTGCAGCAAACCTTGTCCAAACAAACGCAGCTGCCACAACAAGAAGAATCCCCAAAAATGCGGTAATTTGAATTGTACCGTTGATTGTCATTGGCTCTCCCTGCAAAACATGTTCCTGAGCTGCAAACTTCTCATTCAATATCGGATTTGACATAAACTCCTCCTTTTTCCTTAAATAACATTATACCATAAGTTATATATAAATAAATGAAATTAATCTTTTTTTAATGTAGTATTATACTATGTACCGTAATTGCCAGAAAAAGTTTTTTAAATATTTTGTAAGCGATAGGACTCTGCTTTATAAATATACTTTTCTATCCTTTATTGTCGGGATTTTGGAACTGTTTGGAGTCGCCCTGACATATCCCTTTATTAACAAACTTATAACCGACGGAGGAAAAAATTCACTGTGGTTCGGAGGTCTGATTGTACTAGCTTTTCTTGGGAAAAATCTAGTTATGATTTTTTATAACTCGCTTCAGGTAAAATTCACAAAAAACTGTGAATCCGAAATCATCAAAAAACTCATGCAGTTTTTTCTATACGGTGACTACAAAACTGTACACAAAATACGTTTTGCTCAAAAGCAGCAAATAATGAGTTATCTTATACCCAATACGGTTAATAATTTTCTTATAAGAATTCTAAACCTTTATGTAAATCTATTTATTTTTGTTCTTATTACAGCATTTCTTTTTATAAAATTTTTCACAGCAACTATAGTAACTGTGGTGTGCTCTATTATATTACTTTCAGCGCAGTATAAGTTTTTCAAATCCAAAACAAAAAACCTTGCCAGCGAAATTAATAAAGCCGGTGAAAGTACTAACAGTACCTACAACGAGACTTTGCTTGATTTAAAAAATGTAAAAATCCTTGGCGGTGAGAAGTTATTCTATGAAAAATTCTGCAATCAGGTTGAAAGACTAAAAGATATTTCGGGGAAATTGCTTTTCTATAACCTAATTCCACCTTATGTAACAGAACCCTGTATAATATTACTTCTCCTCATACTGCTCATAATAGTTTCAGCAGAAAATATGTCAGATACGGCATCTCTTGTGGCTTCATACGCAGTAATTGTAACCGCAATATTCAGACTGGCTCCGACAATAAGCAGAATCCAAGTTAATCTTACGAACCTACAAACAACACTGCCACTTGCAAAACAGCTTGTAGAATATTATGAAAAATATGATATCACTAATATCACCCTGGCAGAAAAAACTAATAAAATAGAAATGCAAGAATCTTTGGAATTTAAAAATATTTGTTTTTCATATGATACTCAACCGGTTCTTAAGAATATAAGTTTTTGTATTAAAAAAGGGGAATTTGTTGGCATTGCCGGTGTTTCCGGAGGAGGCAAAACGACCCTTGCAGATATAATCTCAGGATTACTTATTCCGCAAAGCGGAGAAATCCTAGTTGATGGAACTCCTGTTAATAAATTAAATCTCAAAATCGGATATATTCCGCAAGAATACTCAATAATTTCAGCTTCAATCAGAGAAAATATTGCATTTGGAGATGAACACATTGATGATGAAAAAGTGATTGACTCATTGAAAAAAGCCCAAATTTATGATTTTATATCCTCAAGATTTGAAGAAGGAATTTACGCAAACCCTTTTGTTGACAACTCTGGCTTTTCTCAAGGTCAAAAGCAAAGACTTGCAATTGCAAGAGCACTTTATTTAGATCCGGATATTCTCATACTGGATGAAGCGACATCCTCTTTAGATTTGAAAACTGAAGATGAAATCTGTAATGTTTTAAACTCCTTAAAAGGTGAAAAGACGATTATTGCAATAGCTCATCGTCTTTCCACTATAAAATCCGCTGATAAAATTATATTTATGAAAGAAGCTCAAATTGAAGATATCGAAAATTTTAACGAACTTATTTCACATAATAAAGATTTCCAAGAGTTGATTAAACTAAACAATTCTCAGCCTGTCTAATAAATCTTCAATTCTTACTTTCAAATCATTGTCTATAGGACAAGTTGATAATCCGTTAAGTCTTGCAGTTTCTTCTTTTTCTACAAAGCTCTTTTCAAGCAGAGCAAGTTTACGTAATGCGATTGACATATCCATTTCCCCCTAAGATTTTTATCTTACATATATATAAAGTCAAATTTTTTTTTTAAATTGCCTTTTCGTAACAATTGTTAACATTTCACATAAAAAAGTTGCTAAAAAATACCATGCAGAAAAACTCTGCCTTATAAGGCAGAGTTTTTGTTTTATTAATATTTTATCCTACCAGACTACTTTTTCAATAAGTTCAATCTCATAGCCGTCAGGATCTTGAATAAATGCAATTTTAGAACCTTTTCCGTTCAAATCAAACGGTGCATAAAGATATTCATATCCGAGGTCAAAGAGTTTTTTACTAAATTCCTCCAGCGATTCAACAGCAAAAGCAAAGTGACCGAAACCGCTTCCAACAATATATCCTTCTTTTGGGGTTTCATCGTTGTATGTAAGTTCTATCTGACATGTTTTCTCTTTATCGTTCAAAAAATATAGTGTACAATCCTCAAGTCTTTTTTGGTGACCAAGTTCCATATCAAGAACTTCTGTATAAAACTTTAAAGATTTTTCAATATCTTTTACTCTGATCATAGTATGCAAAAATTTCATAAAGCACCTCCTTTTTAACAAATCATACAATAAAAGAACTTTTATGATAAGATTATCTTATGAAACACGAATTTACACAAAAAGTTTATTACGCGGACACCGATGCATTTGGTGTTGTTTGGCACGGCTCCTACCTCAGATGGCTGGAAGCCGGAAGAGTCGAGCTCTGTGAAAAATTGGGATTTAATCTTGCAGACTTAGAAAAAAAAGATATTGTTCTTCCTGTAACAAATATGAACGTAAGATACAAAGCTTCTGCAAAAATTGACCACGAACTGATTATTGAAACAACTATATCAAAAGTAACACCGATTACGATAGTTTTTAACCAGACTATCAAAGATAAGAATACCGGTACTCTATATATTCAAGCAGAGTTTGAAATAGTTGCCATTAACAATGAAGGCAAGCTATACAGAAGGCTTCCGCAGGAACTCAAAGATGCTTTTGAAAGGGCGTCAGGATGCAAAGATTAAACAAATTTATAGCATCTTCCGGAGTTTGCTCAAGACGCAAAGCTGATGAATTTATTGAAGCAGAAAAAGTTTCCGTAAACGGAAAAATCATTACCGAGCTTGGTTTTCAAGTCGGTACGAAAGATATTGTTAAGCTTGAAGGCAAAATTATAAAGCCTCAAAAACTTGATTATTACAGATTTTATAAACCTGCAGGATACATTACAACGTCCGATGATGAAAAAGGAAGAAAAACTATTTATGATGTCATTCCGCCCGAATTAAAGCACCTAAAACCGGTAGGGAGACTTGATAAGGATTCTACAGGATTAATTATTATGACAACTGACGGGGAACTAATCAACCAGATGACACATCCGTCCATAAAAGTACCTAAAATTTATATTGTTCAAATCAACGGGAAAATCACTCCGGAAGACGGCGAAAAAATGTTTAACGGGATTGAAATTGAAACAGATTCCGGAGAAAAAAGAACCGCTTATGCAGAAGTTTTTCCGATAGAAATAGACACCAAGACTTCAATGGTTAGAGTTACTTTATATCAGGGAATAAACCGCCAGATTAGAAAAATGTTTGCTAAACTCGGATTTGAAGTAATATCCCTTAAAAGAGTTCAGCATGCAACAATAACTATTGAAGGTTTAAAAAGAGGCCAGATAAAACCTCTTAAACCCAAACAGGTAAAAGAACTTAAAGTATACCTTACAAAAATAGAAAAGAAACAGAAATGCTCAGAATAGGGATTACAGGAAATATTGCTTCCGGGAAATCAGCCGCGGAAGATTTTATTAGAGAATCCGGCTTTAAAGTCTATGATACAGACAAAATTGCTCATAATATTTTAGAAAATTCTGAAGAAGCAAAACGAGCTTTTTCAGAGTTTGATATTTTCTCAAACGGAAAAATTGACCGCAAAAAACTGGCTAAAATAGTATTTTCAGATAAAAAGCAGCTGGAAAAACTAGAAAATATAATTCAACCGGAAGTCAAAAAAGAAATATTAAAAATTTTTAGTTTGTGTAAAAACGAAAAAGCAATCTTTGTATCGGTTCCGCAGCTTTTTGAAGCAGGATTTGAAAGTCTGTTTGATAAAATAATATTTATCTCGGCAGAAAAATCAATCCGGCTCGCCCGTTTGATGAAACGCAATAACTTGACGGAAAAAGAAGCTCTATTAAGAATAAATGCCCAGCAGGATGAAGATAAAAAAATTATTAAGTCAGATTATATAATAGAAAACAACTCAACTCAAGAGTCATTACAAAATCATATTAAAATTTTTTTAAGTTCTATAAAATAAAAAAAAGGAATTCTTTATAAATACAGAATTCCAATGGTTGTTTTGCTTTTCTTTTTTCCTTTTCTCTTTTAATATTTTCTCGTGTTCCTTAATTCCGAGATTCCCATCCCAAATTTTCCCCCGCCTGCTAATCCAGTAGCGCCTCTAAAATTCTGGCATTTTTATCTGCCAATCCGCTTTTTCTGACCTGGCTGCGTGTAATATAACTTCTCAGAGCTTCTCTAATCAGTTCTGATCTAGATCTGCTTTCCAAGTCTGCAACTTCGTCAATTTTGCCTAAGAAACTTTCAGGCATTGAAATTAATACTCTTGCCATGTTGTACTCCTTTTTATACTTTTTAAACATTAAATATTTTTTCGGTCTCGTATATATATAAAGTATTCACAGAAAAAATAATTGCCTTTTTGGAAAGGAATTATTAAGTTATGTAACAAACTAAACTCTGTCTAAATTCGACAAACCGATATCCCTGCGGTAATACATTCCGTTAAACTCAATCTCTCTAGCTTCGGAATACATTTTATCAACAGATGAAGTAACGGTCCTACCTGTAGTTGTTAAAACAAGCACAGAACCGTTAACTGCTTCATATTCAAGATACTTATTTTTGCTAACAGACGGATAAAATGATACCCGCGTATCTTCATCCAATAAATCCAACCCCTTAACTGAATTTTCGGTATTTTCTTTATTCTTGCATGTTAAAACCAGAGAAGAGGAAAACAAATCTTTTTGTCTTATAAAATCGACTTCATCACTGAAAGAACCTATGACACAAGAATTAAAAAGCATATATAAATCTGAATCAATCAGTTCAAGAACGGAGGCAGCATCACAATCCTGCATAAACTCTTCATAGCCAAGAATAGAAAGTTTGCCGTCATCCGTAATTATCCCGTTTACTCCAAGAATTCCGGTATATGGATTACCTTCTATCTCAAGGTAATCAAGGGTTGGATAAATGACATTATCCATTAAAAAGTACTCATGCTCTATAGATAATTTATAATTCGGAGAGCAAGCACCCATTCCGGAAGTAAGCTGTCCGCCTTCACCTTCTAATGAATGCTTATACATAATTGAAGATCCAATCGGAAGAGCTTTATATCCGTCCGTAATTGTATAGAAAGAAAACGGTGTACCCCATATGTAATCCTCTATAATCATTTTTCCTGCTTTTTCAGCAAATACTGAATCTACAATATTTTTAGCAGATTTAGATGAAGTTAAAACAATCGCGCTTGAAGGTTCATTTGTTTTTAATACAAAAGGATTCTTAAGATTTTTTATATAATCCATAATAAGATTCGGTTTTTCAAAAATACCAAACTTTGGTGTTGGAATCCTAAGCTTATACAGAACTTTTTTAGCAAGAGCTTTATCGAATATTATGGATGAAGCTCCGGCTGAAGGCGCAAAAACAGGCTGGTTATTGTTGCTAAAAACTTCGGTTAAATCACTTAATAAAGAAGTCCTTGAACATGGAATTGTCAAATCAATCTCATTTTCGAGCACAAAATCAAGCAGCCCCTTTGAATCATTTTCTCTGATATCAACTGTGGTTGCAAATTCCTTCAAAGTATCGCTTGAAGGAGTTATGTATATTTCATGTTTTTCTGCCAGTTTTTTAGCAAGAGAATATGCCTTTGCAGAATTTCCTATAATTAAAATCGTCTTTGCCATAGGTTAATTATACCATAAAATAAGAGTAATTTAAGAAAATAAAAGGGCTTGATAAATCAAGCCCACATATAAGTACATATCCCAATCAACAACAAATTAAACTCTATTAAAAATTATATCAAGTTCAATGCGATACTAGGCAGCTGGTTGGCAGTTGCAAGAAGTGTTGCAGAAGCCTGCTGCAATATCTGTGCCTGAATATAATTAGATGATTCTTCCGCTACATCAGCATCTTTCAATGTGGAAAGTGATGAAGTCAGGTTCTGAGACTGAACATCAAGAGCTGTTATAGCAGATTCTACTCGGTTTTGAACTGCACCAATTTTAGTTACTCTATCTGAAATTACATCAATTGCATCATCCAGATAAGCCAACATTTCTTTTGCCCCAGAATCCGGGTCTGTTTGAAGAGTAAAGTCTCCGGCATCATAAACCAAACCCGCACAAGCAGCAGCAAAAGCCTCAATATTCTCTGCATCGCCTAATGCTGATACATCACCGCCAGCACTTGTCATTAAAGCATCCAAACCGGTCATGTCCTTAAACAAGCCGCTTAAGCTTGCATTAGAGAATAATTCAACATTAAGATTTATAATACTGTTTTCATCTGCATAAAGCCCAACCTGAAGGTTAATACCGGCTGCTGTAATACCCACAGATTCATTTCCTTGTCCATCCATATTATATGCCATTAATTTAATACCATTGAATTCAGCATTTGCAGCAATACGATTAACTTCCTGTAATCTGGCGCTAATTTCTGATTGAATAGCTTTTAATGAAGCTGAACCATAAGTTCCGTTAGCTGCTTGTTCTGTAAGGTCTCTTACACGTTGTAAATGGCTCGTAAGTAGTGAATACGTTTCCTCTGCTGTAGTTAACAAGTCAGATCCGGTAGCAGCGTTATCTGCAGCAACATCCAAAGAACCTAACTGTGTTTCCCACAAGTTAGCAATAGAATAACCGGCTGCATCATCTGATGCGTGATTAATCTTATAGCCGGTTGTCATTCTTTCAATAGCAGTGTTTAAAGAGTTTGTTGCACTGTTTAAGTTCCTTTGTGCAATTAAAGACGAAATGTTTGTGTTAATTGTAAGAGCCATCTTTCAACCTTTCTGAACAAGTGCTCTTTGTTCCTTTTTATAAATCCCTTAATCAAAAATATCTGCTGAAATATACTTGCTGCAGCAAAAAACTAACTCTCTTTTCTACAAAGCTTATATATTTCTCACATACCCTTGTATACAAACATTATAGATTAACTCTATAAAAATTACACCATGACAATTTCATATTTTTACATTTATTTACATTAAAATTTATACTCATTTTTATAATAGAATAAAATTAATATATTGGAGGGAATAAAATGACTAAAGTTATTACGATAGGAAGTGCTACTATGGATGTTTTTGTAGAGTGTGATGAAGCTAATATAGTTTCTGTTTTTACAAAAGAACACAGTTCAGACTTTATGAGCTATCCGTACGGAGCAAAAATTGATATTACTACATTCTCTTCAAAAGTCGGCGGCGGCGGCATTAATACCGCATGCAACTTTGGGCACCTAGGATTTGAGACATCAGCTATATTTAAAATAGGGAAAGATATTTACTCTGAAGGAATATTAGAGTTTTTTAAAACCCAAAATGTAAAGCTTGATAATATTATTCAAAAAGACGATACTTCCACAGGATTTTCTATAATACTTGTAAGTTTCCAGGGAGATAGAACCGTTCTTGCGCATAGAGGTGCAAACGCTAATATTTTAAAAGAAGAAATAAATTTTGATGCAATTAAGGATGCCGAATTCTTATACATAGCCCCTCTTAACGGAGAATCAAACAAAGTTTTGGAACCTCTTGTAGAATATGCCCACAAACACAATACAAAAATATGCTTTAACGCCGGATCTACAAGTTTAAAACGAGGGTTTGAACATATTAAAAAGATTCTATCTTCTGCTCATATAGTTGTTATGAACAAAGAAGAAGCCTCTATGGCTACAGGAATAAAAGTAAGACCTGATACCAAGACAGAAAAATTTTCACATGATTTAATTCATGTTGATATTAAAGACATGCTTAAGACACTGAAGGTCAAAGACTATCAAATAATAGTTATAACAGACGGCGGGAAAGGCGCATACGCGTATGATGGAAGACAGTTCTATTTCTGCGAACCTTACCCTTCAGAAGTTGTATCAACTCTTGGAGCCGGAGATTCGTTCGCCTCTACTTTCTGCGCCGCACTCGGCAAAACAAGACTTGATATTGGTAAATCACTTATGTACGCTTCTGTCAATTCTTCTTCTGTTGTATCAAAATTCGGTGCTACGGAAGGGCTGTTGACATTTGAAGAAATCGAAGAAAAGTTAAATGCTAAACCTGATTATACATATTTATTAGGATAATTTATGTTCCAGTCTTTTTCTCCAAATATGCTAAAAACATTTGAACTTTGTCCTAAAAAGTTCTATTTTAGGTATGTAAAAAATATCTCTATGCCGGTTAACGATGAAATATTTGAGTTTGGTAAAAATATTCACGCACTTGCTTCTTATTATTTAAGAAACGAAAATATTGACCGTATGGAAGCTTCTCTAAACGAAAGAGAAAAAGAAGTATGGGAATACTTAAAAGGGGTAAATTACTTTAAGTATGAAACCGTAGAAACAGAATATAATCTGACAGCAAGAATAGGAAACCATTTCTTCGGCGGCAGGTTAGATGCTCTGGTAAAAGACGGAGATAAGTACTATATTTTGGACTACAAAACAGGCTCAATTCCTAAAAATGCTAAGTATGATTATCAAACAATGATTTACCTTCTTTCAGTACAAAAATTCTTTAAAACGGATAATGTCACATTTGTATACATCGATTTAAAGAATAAAAAAGAATTCGTTATAGAACTTACTCCGGAACTTACAAAAGAGTACGAAGAAAAGCTCGCTAAAATTACGGAAAAAATTGAGCATGAAGATTATCATAAAAAACAAGAGTTTTGCCCTTGCGAGTACAAAATAATTTGTTACTGATATAATGAGGTTATGAAAAACTACCTTATTGATACCCATGCTCATATTGATATGATTGAACAACCCGTTGATGAAATCTTGCAGGAGATGCACGAAAACGGGGTAAAAAAAGTTATCATCCCATCTGTTGAAGAAAAAACTTTTGATAAAATACTAGAAATAGCGCATTCAAATGAAAATATATACGCAATGACCGGGATTTATCCATCAGAAGCCAAAACATATACTCCTGAACTTGAAAAAAGAATGGAAGGAATCTGTAAGGATTCCAAAATAAAAGCGATAGGGGAAATTGGTTTAGACTATTATTGGGATAAGAGTTTTGCAGATTTACAAAAAGAAGTTTTCAGAAAGCAAATCCTGTTTGCAAACAAAATGTCTCTTCCGATTGTAGTACATGATAGAGAAGCCCACAAAGACACATTTGATATTCTGAAAGAAACAGATAAGGGCGGAAAAGTTTTATTCCATTGTTTTTCAGGCAGCGCTGAATTTATGAGGGAATGCGTAAAACAAGGCTGGCATATTGCTCTTGGAGGTGTTGTAACCTTCAAAAACGCTGTCAAAATGAAGGATGTAGCAAAAGAAGTTCCTCTCGATAAACTTGTGCTGGAAACAGATTCCCCTTATCTGACTCCGGTACCATATAGAGGAACGCCTAATAAGCCTGCTTTTGTTAAATACGTAGCCCAAGAAATTGCCGCCATCAGACAAATGCCTTATGAGGAGCTGGTTGAGATTACTACCGCTAATGCAGAAAGATTCTTTAATATATGAAAAAAGAACGTTTAGATAAAATTCTTGTTGATTTAGGATATTTTGAAAATAAAAGTAAAGCATCTGCTGCTATTCTGGCAGGAAATGTAATGATAGGAACAGAAGTCATTACAAAAGCCGGATATCAGATTGATCCTTCAAAAGAATACGATTTTCAGATAAAATCTATGCCTTATGTCTCCAGAGGGGGATTTAAACTCCAAAAAGCTCTGGAAGCATTTGATGTAGAAGTAAGCGATAGAATTTGTCTGGATGCAGGAGCCTCAACCGGAGGATTTACGGACTGCTTGCTCCAGCATGGCGCAAAGTTTGTTTATGCGGTAGATGTAGGTTACGGACAAATTGACTGGAAGATTAGGAGCTCTAAACAGGTTAAAACAATAGAAAAAACTAATCTTAGAATTTGCTCTTTGGAAGATATTTACTCTGAAGGAGAAGAAATCGCAGATCTTCTGGTTTCTGATTTATCTTTTATTTCTCTTACAAAAGTTATCCCAAATCTAAAAACGCTTCTTAAACCTGAGTTCCATGAAATGATTTGCCTTATAAAGCCTCAGTTTGAAGCAGGAAAAGATTTTGTGGAAAAAGGCGGAGTCGTAAGAGATAAAAAAGTTCATCAAAGAGTCATTCAGGAAGTCATTGACTGCGTTAAATCATTAGACTACACAATAAAAGGACTCACCTACTCCTCAATAAAAGGCCCTGCCGGAAATATTGAGTATTTGATATGGTTTTCCACTCGAAAGGAAGATGAAAATTTACCCCCGATTGAAGAAATTGTGGAGACAGCCCACACAAATCTACTCAAATAAGTCGTAGAGTCTTTTTCTGATATCTTTTGCTGACAATTCTTCGGTAATTTTATTCAAATCCAATGTCATTTGATAATATTCAGCAGCAAGAGGTTTATCTCCTATAGCCTGATACGCTCTTGCAAGGTTGAAATAAGCAAGGGTATAATTCGGATTAATGTTTATAGCAGTTTTAAAGTAATCAACGGACTCTTTAGGATCGCCAAAACCATCAAGATAAACAACGCCTAAATTATTCTGAGCAATTTCAAAATCAGGATTCAATTCTATAGACTTATGAAAAGCTACAACGGATTCTTCAAGGTAATCTTTTTCCCAGAGAGCTAAACCTGCTTTAGCATAAGTAAGATAGTTGAGAGGGTCAGTTGTTATTGCATCACAATATGTTTTAATAGCTTTATCGAGGTCATTTTCTGCCATATATAAATCACCTAAGGAAAGCTGAATATCAACATTCTTAGGGTCTAAAACCATTCCCGCGTTAAAAGTTGCTTCTGCCGCCTCAAAGTTTTCCTTTATTTCGGCATAAATTGCCCCGAGAGCATGACATACAATTGATGTCCATTCGGAGTCAGGATTTAACTTAATAGCTTTTTGATAATATTCAATAGCATCATCATAAAGTTCAGCTTTTACATAAGCAAAAGCAAGAGAATTATTGTAGTATGGATTTTCAGGGTTCATTTCTTCAGCAAGCTTAAATGCAGATACGGCATGTATCTTATCGGCTTTAGCCAAATATAAATGACCTAGCTCATAATAAATTTTATCTAAATCTATTCCAAATTCCAGTAAAGTATTGTAATAATCAATAGTTTCATCCGGATTTTCAGGGAAATACGTTTGATTTATAGTTGCAAGTTTAATTAACACTTCTCTATCAGTAGGATCAACTTCATGTGCCTTTTTATAGAACTCAAGACTTGCTTCAATATCATTGCATTCTAAAGACAAATCACCCATCTTCTGATAGAATAAATTCCCTTGAGAAGTTTTTTCCAATCCTTTAGAATAAGCTTCCAACGCAGACGGGAATAACTTCATCCTTTCAAAAGTCTCACCCAAGGTTTTATAAGACATTATAGAAAAATCATTTGCTAAAAATTTATAAAACATCTTGATAGAAGGGCAATCCCACATAATCATCATACTGCCGGACAAGAAATAATATAAAAACTTAACCATGTCTTTTACAGACGAATTGTGATTTTTTATTCTGTTCAATAAAACCTTTGACAGGAACAATCTTGGTCTGGCAGAATTTTTACCGGAATGAGATATAGCATAAGAGAACTCTTTTTCTGCTTCATCATAATTTCCGTTCAAACACTGGAAATAACCGGTATAAATATGTGCATTAGGATTTTCAGGTTCAAGCGTCAGCGCAGTTTTACACTGTTCAAGAGCTCCTTCAACAGTAATTTGTCCTTTTATTAGCAAAAGACTTGCAAGCCTGTAATATGATTCTGATAACCCCGGATTAATCTTAATTGCATCAATATAACACTCTATGGCATGCTCAAGATCCGAATCCTGCTGCTTTATCAAATATTTTTCGTGCGCCGCACGAGCCTCTTCTAAGATTCCATCCACGCTACATACAGGTGCTAACATCGGGGTAATTGTCTGTTCTGTCATATATTCTCCGAGCAAAATTAATGTCTAAAACTATATTAAGCTCTTCGGCAAAGCAAAAATATTCTTTAATATTTTTCAAAGTAAATCATCCGAATAGTTTATTTTAATTTAATGAATTAATTAAAATTTTATAAAATTTCCTTACATTGTGCTCTGATTCATTATGCAAAATATCCGAAATATCATTTATAAGGTCTTCCTTATTCTTAAAAAAGCTGTCATCAAAGAGCACCGCCGGATTAATTTTCAATACGCTGCAAATCTTAAACAAAAGATCCAGAGAGGGCGCATTTTTACCGCATTCAATCCTGCTCAAATGTTTCGGATCTATGCCTATTCGCTCAGATAAGAAATCTTGCGTGTAAGAGCGATTACGTCTTATTTCTTTAATTTTAGAACCTAGCAATTTTTTATAATCATTCATACATGTATTATCACTTGAGCCGGCGGACAAAATAACAAACAAGTATATCACCTTTTTGACAATATATTGACATTAAATATCAACACATCTACAATATCTATAGATTATCCATAGAATAATCAGCATCAAATATCACTATTTATAGAGGGATAATGGACAAGGAATTAAAACTTAGCGTTCTGGTAACTTTTTGCAATCAAAAAGAATTTATAAGAGACGCATTAAACAGCATCTTTAATCAAAAAACAGATTTTGAATACGAAGTCCTTGTGGGTTTAGACGGGGAAGATCCGGAAAGCGAAAAAATTATAAAAGAATATCCTGTTAAGCTTTTTAAATGTGATAATTCAAACCTGAATACTATATCCATAGAAAAAGCTTCCATTAACAGATTTAATCTTTTAAAACATGCCGGAGGCGAATATTTTTGTTTCCTTGACGGAGATGATTTTTACATCAATAATTCAAGGTTCCAAACATTGGTCAATATTTTGGATATGAACAAAGAAGTGATTGGCTGTGCACACAGCAGAGTTATTTATGATAATAAAAATGGAACAAGTTCTCCTGTCAAACCAATCTGTAAAGAAAATACTATAATTGAAGTTAAAGAATACTTAAAAAAACGTTTTTATATTTCTTCCAATGAATGTATCTTCAGAAACATATTTTTAGGAGAAATCCCGCCGGATTTTCCCGACAGATTCCTTAATGATTCAACATTAACAGCTTATATGTTTAAATATGGTCCATTATATTACATTCCGGAACCTATGCTGGGATATAGAACAAATATTGATAGTATTTTTAACTCAAAGGATGCCACGACAAAGAATTTCTACGCATTACTGGCAGGAGAAATTAACTTCAAAGTCCTATCAGCATACTCAAAATACACATTCGGCAAATATCATAAAATTCTAAAAAAATGTTTGCTTGCAAAACAACCTTCAGAATACAAATTAATATCCGATTTTGCAAAAGAAAATAACTGTATTTTTACTTATAATATTCTAAATTTTAGAAATTTATCACTGAAAGATAAACTGATATTTATACTGCAACTTATAAACTTTTTGGTATTTAATAGTTACCCGATAGATTATCCTTATGTATACTTATCATACTTTGCGGCCAGAAGTAACTTTGGAGATAATTTGAATTTATACATCATACAAAGACTCATGGGTATTAATATACAAAGAGCCGAAAAAGTACAGAAAGCGGGAATGTCTGCTATAGGAAGCATCCTAGAAGGATTTATCTGGAAGCCTTTTTCTTTAAAAAAGATTTTCAAAGGGAAATTACTAAAAATATGGGGAAGCGGCTTTATAAAAGAGCCTAAACATAAAAACAAAAAAGAAGAATTTTTTAAACGTGTACAAATCTATGCCTTAAGGGGCGAAATAAGTAAAAAACGCGGTGAAAAAATATTAGGGAAAAAACTTGGAAGCATAGCACTGGGAGATCCCGGCTTGCTAGCCTCTATGCTTATAGATACTAAGAACACAGACAAAAAATATTCAGCAGGTATTATACCCCACTATGTAGATATGGAATCAGAGCATCTTAAAAATATTAATATTGCAAACTCTAAAATTATAAATATAATGGATAATCCTATTAAAGTCCTTAAAGAAATTTCTGAATGCGAGGTTATATTATCTTCCGCAATGCATGGGCTGATTGCAGCAGATGCCCTAAACATACCAAATCAATGGATTGTCTTATCAGATAAATTATACGGAGGCAGCTACAAGTTTAAAGATTATTACTCGGTTTATAATATTGAACCGGAGCCGATTGACTTGCGAACCGGTATTATAACCGAAAAAGAACTGGAAAAAATAAAATCCAAATATCCTTACAAAATCCCCAGAAGTAAGGTTAAAGAAATACAACAAGGACTCATTGAATCATTTCCTATTAAGAAAGGGCTTCAACAACTTTCTCAGCAAGCAGAAGAGCAGACTGAGGATTCTGTCCTGTTATAAGGTTTTTATCCACACAAACATGCTCTGACCAAGGTGCCGCATCTTCAAACTTTGCACCGAGTTCGCGTATTTTTGTTTCTAAAAGAAATGGAACAAGTTCATCCTTTTTAACAATATGTTCTTCCTTATTTGTAAAACAAGTTACTTTTTTATCCTTCAGTATTGAATCGCCCTTTTTATCTTTTGCAAGAATTAACCCCGCCGGCCCGTGACAAACCGCGCTAACGATTTTATCTTTTTCATAAAAATGTTCAACTATTTCTTTTAACACTAAATCATTAGCCAAATCAAACATTGGCCCATGTCCGCCCGGAAGGAAAATTCCGTCATAATCTCTATAGTTTATTTCGGTTAATCTTGTTGTATTTCTTAAAATCTTTATACACTCATCCCATTCTTCAGGATTTGAGCAGGACATACTGCCTTCATCAACAGGAGAAAGCCCTCCTAGGGGAGATGCTACAGTAATTTCATAGCCTGTATCTCTGAATACAAGATACGGCACAGCAAACTCTTCCAGCCACACACCCGTCTCCTTAATATTTTCATTTCCGGAAAAATTTGTTACAACTATCAAGATTTTTTTATTATTTTTCATAAGCGCTCCTTTTTCTTTAAAATAACCTCAAATTTTACAAATTAAATTCCCTTATCAGGTTATTAAGATTTGTAACAATTTTCTTAAAATATTAAAGATTTTTCTTAAAAAAGCCGTAATACATAGTAACAAGGGAAAACTATAAAGGAAAGCGGTTTTTTATGGGAATGGCAGCATCACAAGCTAGATTATTACAGCTTACCAACCGAAAAAATACAATCGGTCGGGAGTTGAGCAGCTTGTCTTTGCAAAAAATGAGCCTGACAAGAGAGATGTCAAAAGTCTCTAAAGATTACCAAGAGGCTTTAAATACAAAAACCTTAAAATGGTCTAATAATTCCGGCGTAACTTATGTTGATTTGAGTTACCAAAATTTAATGACACCGAGCAATATGAATCAACAAACGCCTTACCTAATTACTGATTCCAACGGAAAAATAGTTGTAGACAGTAGTTATCAAAAATATGCCGAAATGGTCTCCGCAGACGGTAAAGCCGGTGGAGACTGGTTAAGTGTCAGAACAGAAGTGATATCTTCTTTAACAGGAATTCCTGCTGACAGTATTGATAACCTTGCTAACTATGAAACCACTGCTGATGAAAATTTATTAAAATTGCAAGAAATAGAGGACACAGAACCTGAAAGACCAACCAAACAAACCTCGATTGTAGGATTGCTTGAAAAAATGGGCAGCTCTACCGGTACAAGCTCCGGATTTTCTGATGCCTCAGATTGGGCTTCAGCTTATTCAAACGGAAGTACAATAAGCCTCGGCTCCGGCAGCGCTGCAACATCCTCCTTAACCAGCGTACTAAATCATATAGCAAGCACTCTGGGATATTATTTTGATGATACAGAAGGAATGCAGGAAGCCTGCCAAACATTCTTAGACTCTATGAGTACACTTATGGATCAAGGTCAGGATCTATCAAGCAATGCATTTCCGGTAAAAGGAAACAATGACGGTTATTCAGTCAATGTAACGGAAATGATTGAAGAAATTATGGGAGCTTACACCAGCATAAGCGGAAACGGAAACACAACCAGTTCGTACGGAACAACTCTGTACGATTGGTATGATCGAGACTCAACAACTTACAAAAACTGGGAAACCAATCATGCAGCTTGGGAATCCCAATATGAAGAGGCTTTACAGGCATATAATAATTCTGAAAGTCAAAAAAATACTCTTCTTACTGCCGATCAGGAAAGTCAGATAGAATTTTATGATACATTATTCTCTTCAATTGCCGAGAAAGGATGGACATATAATTCTCAGGTGAGTGATACAGATTACCTTAACCAGATGCTTCAGAACAATTTATATACTATAACAACCGTTAATAGAGAAAAAGAATACGATTCGGATGCCGGAGAATATATTTGGGAAAATTCTTATGAGACAGATATAGCTTCCAACTTTACAAATGTATACTCAGTTAATGATTCAGGAGTCCAAAATGAAGCTATGGCTGAATATGAATACGAAAAAAACATTATTAATCAAAAAGAAAGCCGTATTGACACAAGAATGCAGGATCTTGAGACCGAACAATCCGCAATTAATCAAATGATACAGGGAATTGAACAGGTTAAAAACGATAACATTGATAGAAATTTCTCAATATTTACTTAAAAACCGGGCATGTTTATGTTACCCTTAAATAGTAAATAACTATTTAAAGGGTTTAACATGTTTGAGTCGTTATCAGATAAATTGCAGGATATTATAGCAAAGACTTCCGGGCAAAAAGAATTGACCCAGGAAAATATGCAGGATGCGCTTCGTGAAATCAGAAGAGCATTATTAGAAGCCGATGTCAACTTAAGGGTTGTAAAATCTTTTATATCTAATATTAAAGATAAGGCGGAAGGCGAAGATGTCTTAAGAGGGGTGAACCCTTCACAGCAGCTCGTTAAAATAGTTCACGATGAACTTATTGAATTGTTAGGCAAAGAAACTGCTCCTCTTAATTTTCAAGGCAGCCCTGCTCTGATAATGATGTTAGGACTTCAAGGAAGCGGTAAAACAACATCTTCTGCTAAACTTGCAATAAAACTAAAAAACGAAGGCAAAAATCCGCTTCTGATTGCCTGTGATGTCTATAGGCCTGCCGCCATTACCCAGTTAAAAACTCTCGGAGAGCAAATAGGGGTAAAAGTTTATTCTGAGGATTCCAAAGATGTTCAAGGGATTATTCAAAACGCAATAAATTATGCTAAAGAAAACGGGAATAATGTCTTAATACTTGATACAGCCGGACGTCTCCAGATTGATACAGAGATGATGGCAGAGCTTCTGCTGATAGACAGAGTTTTTCATCCGGCGGAAAAACTCCTTGTAGTAGACTCAATGACAGGGCAAGAAGCCGTAAACGTTGCGGAGAACTTTGATGCCCAGCTTGAGATAACAGGGCTTGTACTTACAAAACTGGACGGCGACTCAAGAGGCGGTGCCGCATTAAGTATAGTTTACTGCACCGGAAAACCTATTAAATTGACAGGTACGGGAGAAAAACTTAACGCTTTAGAAGATTTTTACCCGCAGAGAATGGCAGACAGAATTCTCGGGATGGGAGATATTGTTTCTCTTGTCGAAAGAGCGCAAGAAGTTTTTGACGAAAAAACCGCAAGAGAAATGGAAAAGAAAATGGCAAAAGCTGAATTTTCTTTCAATGATTTTCTTAAGATGCAGTCTCAAATGAAAATGTTCGGCTCTATGGATCAAATTTTAGGGATGATTCCGGGGCTTAAGATGTCAAAAGACGACAGGCAGCTGATTTCTCACGAAGGTGAAAAGCAGTTCAAGCGGATTGAAGTTTTTATTCAGAGTATGACACCGGAAGAAAGAGAACATCCGGAATTAATGAACTCATCCAGAAAAAAGAGAATCGCTCAAGGCTGCGGAATTCCTCTTCATGATATAAATATCTTTATTAATCAATTTGAGCAGATGAGAAAAATGATGAAGGGGATGTCTGATTTAAAAAGCAATATGTCAAAACTTACGGGAAAACTCGGCGCTAATGCGGGAGGCAAGCTTTCCATGCACCAGATGATGAAAAACATGAGGCGGTTTAAATAAAGATGAAACTTATAGCAGGTCTGGGAAATATCGGGAATAAATACATCTTTACAAGACATAATGTAGGTTTTATGTTAGCAGACAGCATAGCCTTGAATTCAGGGCTGACTTTCAGAGAAAACGCCCGCCTTAAATGCTTAATGACAAATTTAAGAAACGGATACGACGATTACCTGATTATAAAACCGACCACTTTTATGAACCTGTCGGGGGAAGCGGTTCGTGCCGTTATGGATTATTATAAAATACCGATTGAGGATATTTTAATAGTATATGATGATCTTTCATTAAATCTGGGGAAAATAAGATTCCGAGCAAACGGTTCAGACGGCGGTCATAACGGTATGAAATCCGTAATCCAACATTTAGGAACCAGTGATATTGCAAGGCTTAAGATAGGTATCGGACCGCAACCGAGTCTTCCTTCCGAAGTCTTTGTTCTCCAAAATTTTTCACAGGAAGAACTGGAAACAATTAAAACGGTTCTCTCAACAGCAAAAAACGGAATAAATTGTTTCTTTAAAGAAGGTATTTCAGAAGCACAAAATAAATTTAACTAGGAGGATTCCATGAATCTGGCAGAACAACTTGAACAAAATGAAAAATATGATGAAGCTTATGCGGAATATAAAAAAGATCTTCCGCATAAACAAAATGACATTGAACTTTTAACAAAACTTGCTCACTTAGCATTAATTTTAGAAAAAAAAGATGAGGCAAGAATTTATTATGCAAAGATTCTGGAAGTTGACCCTTCTAACATACTTGCGCATGAGCAGCTAATTGATCTTTTTGTACACGAAGACAAATTTAAGTATTACCTTTTCAGAGGGAATCTCCACTCCCTTCAGCAGCAGATGAGTCATGCAAAAAGCGATTATAAAAAAGCTATAGAACACGCACATGAGCCGCAGGAAGCACTTCCTGCAAGATACCTGCTCGCCGGAATATGCGAACAACAAGGAAAATATCAGGAAGCTATTGATGAATACTTAAGAATATCGGATTATGATGAATCTAATGCGATGGTATTTTTAAAACTTGCAGAATTATATGAAAAAACAGAAGGGCTTTATGCAGCGATAGAGACTCTTGAAAGAGGGAGAAAAGACCGCGGTTTCAAAGATTTTGAAGAAATTCTTGCCGGCTATTATATCAGAAACTCTCAACCGCAAAAGGCTCTTGAAATCACCAAAAATGACCTTACAAAGGCAAGAGCTCTTATGGATTTAGACAGGAACGATGAAGCTTTCGAAATCTTAAACAGAGTTAAAGACAAGTTCAAAAATGAAAAACTTATACACTCGCTTCTTGCACAATACTACTTTCAGAAAGGAATGTCAGAAGAAGCATTTAAAGAAATCGATGAATACGCAAAGCTTGATCCTAACTCTCCTTTGATTTACCAGATGAGAGCACTAATATACGAAAAAGAAGGAGACAGCTTCAACGAACACGTTAACTGGGGTAAATACAATATTCTTAAAGGCGAAAAAGATGTTGCCCTCAATGAATATATGATTGCTTACCAGTTCAACAATCAGGATACTGAACTTATTGAAACAATTGCCGCTCAGCTTGAAGGAATAAAAGACCATACAAAAGCCTGCGAATTCTATGAAAGATTACTGGAGATTGAACCTAAAAATATAAATGCGCTCCAAAAACTCACGGCTTTTAGAGAATCCTTAGGTGACTACACAGGAGCTTTTGAATATATGGAAAAACTTAAAGCCGCAGACCCGCGAAATCAGTTTGTAACCGCAAATTACGAAAGTTTTAAAGATAAATATGAAAACGGCGGAAGCTTTAGCTCTTTCTTCAAAAAAATCTTTGGCAGCCGCATGGGATAGAGGTAAAGGGAGAAAGGAGTAAAGGGGCAAATAAAGGGTTTGAAATATCCTATCCATTACCAGTAATCAGAAAGAATATCTATGAAAAGTTCCAAGAATAAAACAGAACTGTTAGCTCCCGCAAAGAACAAGGAAACAGCCGTCGCCGCAATAGACTGCGGAGCTGACGCTGTTTATATGGGCGCTTCTTCTTTCGGAGCAAGAAAAAATGCACCAAACACTCTTAATGATATAAAAGAAGTTATTGATTACGCTCATAAATTCGGGGTAAAAATTTATATCACTATTAATACCATTCTTACTGATTCTGAACTCAAGGAAGCAATAGAGCTCGTTAAAAAGCTTTATGAAATAAAGGCTGACGCTATAATCATTCAAGATATGGGACTTTTAAAAGCCGCTATAGACGGGAAACTACCTCCTATTCCCATCCACATGAGCACACAATGCGATAATTATTTACCGCAGAAAATTAAATTCTTTAATGATATAGGAGTTTCAAGAGTAATTCTGGCAAGAGAACTTTCCCTTGAACAGATTAAATCTATTCACGAAGAAAATCCAGACTTAGAGCTTGAAAGTTTTATCCACGGTGCTTTATGCGTATCATTTAGCGGCCAGTGCTATCTTAGCCAATATATAGGAGGGCGTTCCGCAAATAGAGGAGAATGTGCACAGCCCTGCAGAAAAAAGTATTCCGTAATAGCGGACAAAGGTGAAATTCTTGCAGAAAATTATGCGCTCTGCCTTAAAGATATGAACGCTTCTTCTGAACTTGATGAAATGATTAACTCAGGGATTTGCTCGTTTAAAATTGAAGGAAGATTAAAAGACATAAACTACGTAAAAAATATTGTTTCGTATTACAGAACGCTTTTAGGAGACAAAACCTCTTCCGGTCAATCATTCACAGAATTCATCCCGGATCCTGAAAAAAGTTTCAACAGAGGATTTACAAACTATTTTCTAAGAGGAAGAACTAATAGTTTTAACCCTGAATCGCCTAAATCAAAAGGGAAATATCTGGGAAAAGTAACAGAAGTTAAAAAGGACTGCTTCAAGCTGGATATTTATAACAACACTGTCACCAACCAGATTTACCCCTCCCCCTACCCCTGCCCGCAGGACGGACTGTATTTTAACGGGGAAGGCTGTCTTGTAAACAAGGTCATAGATGGGTATATTTACCCTAATAAAGCGGTAAATATAAAAAAAGGAATGAAAGTATACAGAAATCTTGACCTAGGTTTTGAAAAAGAACTGGCTAAACCGGTAAAACGACAAATCGGGGTAAATGTAAGTGTAAAAAATAACATAATTACCCTTACCGATGACGACGGCTATTCAGTAGAAACAGAAATTAAAGGCGATATCCCTCAAAAACCTCAGGAAGAAAATTTTATTAAACAAATGAAAAAAACCGGAGAGAGTGATTTTTATATTAAAGATATAAAAATTGAATCCCCAATTCCATTCATACCGGTTAAAGGGGTAAATGAATTAAGGAGGATGCTATTTACAAAATTAACGGAATTACGTATTAAATCTTACCAAAATAAAACCCAAAAGCCGATGAAATATGTAAAATACTGGCAGGACAAAGAGGATTTCAGGGCAAACATACTTAACAAAGAAGCTGCTGAATTTTATAAACTCTGCGGATGCGAAATAACTGAACCTGCGTTAGAAAAAGAGAAACCTAAGAGGCAAATTCCGCTAATGCGCTGCAAGCACTGCATAAAATATGCACTCAATATGTGCAAATCACCGGAAAGACTTTCCATCAAAGATGAATACGGGAATATTTACCCGCTTAAATTTGATTGCAAAAACTGTGAAATGAGTGTACTATCACCTACTTAAGCGCTTTTTCAGCTTCTTTTAATGCAGCTTCGAGTTCCGCTTTTTGTGCTTCCAGAGCTTCCAGTTGAGCCGCTACAGTATCTGCATCCATATATATACCATATTCTGTTGACATCGGCCATACCAGAGTATTCATAACTTTAGCAGGGGTTCCTGCAGGAGCAATGGTTGCATTTCCTACACCGCGCAGGATTGCACGATTAGCGGAATTTTTACCCAATATCTTTTGATAATCATTACCAAATTTTGGTTTCCACCAGTGAGATTCCAGAGTTTCAGATGACACATAATCATCCAGTTCCGCTTTATATTTTTTAGATGAAAATGTCTTTTCGCGCATAGATTTTAATTTAAACTTAGAAAGTTTTTCAAGTTGACTTAGTAAATTTTCATTTTCTTTGCTGATTCGTTTGATGGTTGAAAGCATTGATTCGGTTGCGCCAGCCTGTTCTCCCTGCATTATGGATCCCAAGTCAGAAATATCTTTATTCGTTGAAAGAGCATCCCAATCTGCCTTAGTTTTTGCGTTACGAACCTTATTAATAACAGATGTAAGAGCGTCTTTTTCGAATTCTAACAGAACTTTTTCATTTCCTGTTTTGGTTGGTAAATCTGCATCTATTTTCTGAATTCTTTCATCAAGACTTCTTAGTAACTCATCCTTTTTACGATCATATTTCTTGGTATAATAATTGGATTTGAATGCATTTGAGAACTTAGAGCCAAATGTTTTCCAGAATCCATCTGCTGCAACAGCCGCCTTATCATTTGCTATATTTTGTTTCATTCCTTTCCAAGCATTAACTGTCATATCCTTAAAGAAGTTGGAAATAGCTTGTCCGACAGAAGCGAGTTTACTGCCGGCTCCAGCAGCACTGCTTCCAACTGCCGCGCTGCCGCTTGCTGCGGCACCGCTTCCTGCTACAGCTCCGCTTCCTGCTGCCGCACCACTTCCGGCTGCTGCACTGCTTCCTGCTGCTGCACTGCCACTTGCTGCGGCGCCACTTCCCGCTGCTGCGCTGCCGCCTGTTACGGCACCGTTTCCGGCTGCCGCAGTAGTGCTTGCAGTTCCTGCATTGGCTCCGGATGCTGCATTTGAAGCTGCATTTGAAGTTCTAAAAGCTTTTCCTGCTCCTTTTAAGCCTAAGGCCGAAGATATAGTAACAAAGATATTCGCACCTAAATTCTGCTGTGCTTTATCTTTTTCAGCATCTGTTTTAGCCTTGCTCATTTCTACGGAACTTTTAACGATACCGACCGTACCTGCTGCGACACCTGTTGCTGCCAAAGCAACACCTATAGCAGGTCCGACAACAGGAATAAAGCAAGCCCCTATTGCTGCTGCAGTGATAGCAGCATTTTTAAGACATTTTTTCCAGTTCCATTTACCGTCAGATTCAAAACCTGCAACGCCTTTAATAGTATTCCAGATACCTTTTCCCATATTAGTAACTGTTCTTAAGGCTCTTTGCCCCCAAGTCATATCTTTCCGGCTTGTTGCAACTATAGCGGAGCCGTCTTTTTTCTTCGATTTTTTCAAGTCTTTAATACTATTATCAACAGTAGTAAGCGCTGTTTTTATTTCCTCTTTTTGAGCAATTAACTGCTCATTCGCCAGTTTTTCCTCAGCTTTTGCTTTTTCAAGCTGAGCTTTTGCTTTTTCATAATCTTTATATGATTTATAATATTTTCCGTCTTTATATTCTGCGACAGAGTCATCAGAAGAAGATTGGGAGTTTCCGCTGCCTGAAAAGCCTTCCCAGCCGAATCCGCCGCCCCAATTATATCCGCCAGGATTTCCCCAGGCTGAAACATATGGTGAGGATGACAACAATGCCATCGGATTAAAACCGCTGAGAGATGATTCCCACATATTTCTATAGATAGGTGTCGTGTTTAAATACTTAGACATAATTCTCCTAAATCCCTTGTATATATATATTAAAAGTTATTGTTTAGACTAAAATTGCCTTATTGTAACGATTTGTTACAATAAAACTTTTTATTTTTATGCTAAACTTAATTCTATGAAATGCGGATTTGTAACAATTATAGGGCGTCCTAACGTAGGGAAATCTACCCTTTTAAATCAAATATTAGGGCAGAAGATAGTTATTACAACTGATAAAGCCCAGACGACAAGAAAAAGAATTAAAGGCATTTTAACAAATGAAGAAGGTCAAATTATTTTTATTGATACTCCCGGAATTCACCGTCCTTTAAACAAACTAGGGGAATTTCTGATGGATGAAGCAAAAGTTGCAATTCCTGATGCCGATTTAATTTTATTCCTCGTGGACGGGACTGAACCGGCTGGAAAAGGGGATAAGTGGATTGTGGAAAATCTGCTTAAAAATACGGAAATTCCTATTATTCTTGTTATGAACAAGGTAGACAAAGTAAAAAATATTCAAAAAATTGAAGAAAATCTTGTAACTTATAAATTATTATTTGATAAAAATATTCCTGTCTTAAGAATATCCGCTAAAACAGGAAGAAATAAAGATACTCTGATATCAAATATTTTCAAAAAGCTTCCGGATGGTGAAAAACTTTATCCTGATGATATCGTAACGGAAGAGAGCATGAGAAATGTCTCAGAAGAAATTATACGTGAAAAAATTCTTCTAAACACACAGGATGAAATCCCACATTCAGTCGCTATAACAATTGATAAGTATGAAGAAAAAGAAGATATTGATAAAATCTACGCAACAATCTACTGCGAACAAAAGAGTCAAAAAGGTATCTTGATAGGAAAAGGAGGGGCTCTTTTAAAAACTATCGGAACACAGGCGAGATTAGAGCTTGAAGAAATTACCGAAAAAAAAGTTTTTCTTTCTCTTGAAGTCAAAGTCGAAAAAGATTGGAGAAAAAGAGATAAAATTCTGAAAAATTTTGGTTATATTTCAGAAAAATAGCAAAATATTTTTTCAGCAGTTTTAATAAAGTAAGCCAAAACAATTTTTAGGGAGTGTGAATGAAAATTACAGCCGACTATTCAGTTAATCATCAACGAAGGTTTAATAACAATAAACCGTCATTTCAAAGAAGCTGGACTGAACACATAAGCTGGGGAGCTAAATATATTAAAGAAACAGGTAAAGCAGATTTCAAACTGTTCACTTTTCCTGATGCGAAAAAAGTCTTTGTAGAAATAGGCAAAAACGCCGAAAGTAAGTTTGGAAATCTCTGGGAAAAAATTGTAAAACTTATTGCAATCCAAGGTGCGGCTTTCTCAATAGAAAAAGCGCTGCCTGAAAATGAAAACACTTCCGTATATGAGCTGGAAAATAAAGGTGATGGAATTTTCGAAGCCAAAAGCATACCTGCAAAAGAAAACTCCCAATACAGATATATTATAGTAACTGCCGATAATCAGGTAAACCTAGTTAAAGACCCTTACAGCAAGCAGCAGCCTAATATTAAGGGGTGGAGTGAAATTTATAATTCAGATAATTATGAATGGAAAAACACCGACTGGCTTGAAGGAAAAGACAAGAGAAGAATTGTCAGAAAACCTGAAGAACCTTTGAGAGGTTTAGAAAATCTTATTATTGAGGAAATAAATATTCCTACGATAACAGAAAAAGGAACTTTTAAAAGTGCAAAAAGCTATATTGATAAAATTGCAGAAAAAGGAATCGCAACCGCAATAGAGATATTACCTGTTGAAAACACATTCTCGAAACAATGGGGATACGACGGGGTAGATAAATTCGCAGTCAACGGGAATCTCGGAACAGCAGCTGAATTAAAAGAGTTAATAGATTATGCCCATGGTAAAGGCTTAAATGTAATTATGGATATGGTTCCAAATCACATGGGTCCTGATGGAGATTTCCTTTCTAAAACAGGACCATACGAAAAAGGATCCGGAGAATTTGGAAGTTTGTTTAACTATGAAGGAATAAATAATCGATATGTAAGAGATTTTATGGCTAACGCAGCTCTCTGGTGGGCAAATGAATTCAAGGTGGACGGACTCCGTCTTGATATGACAAAACTATGTTATTCAGATTATTTATTAAAACAAATTGTAGCAGAAGTAAATGAACATAATCCAAACGTATTTTTAATTGCGGAAGATGGAAGAAACAACCTTGAAAAAGTTACACGATACAATAAATTTGAAATGACACATGATAATGAACTTGCAATGATAGATCAGGGAGTCGATAATATTGCATACAAAAGGTTTAATTCCAATCCGGGTGATATTGGATTTGACAGTGAATGGGATTTTAAACTTATGCATGCTCTAAAAGACCCTCTTTCTGAGCCTTATAAGCTTAATCTGGATGAGTTGGATTTAACTATTTGGAATTCAAAGTACCGGACGAAATTTGCATTGAGCCATGATGAAATCGGTAACTATGACGGCACCAGATTTGTGGCAAAAGCTCTCGTTCCGGAATTAGCTCTTGTCAACAAAGCAAAAGGCAATACAGAAAGTACACAATGGCAGAATGCAGCAAAATTAGCACAATGGCTTGTTGAAAAGACCGCATCCGGAGAATTGGATAAAATGAGTATGGAGGAGCTTCACAGACAGGCTAAAGAAGCAGGGCTTAAGGATAATGAACACCTATCACCCCGAAGAATTAAAACAGCCTTTGAAACATCAAAAGCAAAACAAAAACTTTGCTTAGGAACTATCATGACAGTTCCCGGTCCTAAAATGTATTTTCAGGGCGATGACGAAATGGATTTATCCACTTTTAAATTCTTCCGTGAACTATCTGATGAGCGGGAAAAAAGAGCAAAGAACGATTCCGAGATACTGAACCTGTATAAGCAAAAAGGCTATGATACTTTAGAAGAAATTGCCAGACCTAAATCAATGTTGGGCAGAATTAAGCCAAAAGATCCGGCTCTTATTCAAGAGATGAAAGATTATATAAAAGATCTCACAGATTTGGTAAAAAATACTCCTGCCTTATTAAAAGGAGAAATTAAATCAACCATAAAAGATTATACACATAAAGTCCATACTCACATTCTTTCAGATAACAACGAAGAATATATGGTAATTAAAAACTTCGGTGACAGATTCCATTCTAAAGAATACGGAGTAGCAAATTTCCCTGACGGAGAGTGGAAAGAAGTTTTCAACGGAGATGAAAAAAAGTATGGAGGTTCGGGTTATATCAACAGCGATAGAGAAACTCCTATCACTAGGAATAATCAGGGATTAAACCTCGCTCCAAATTCTCTGCAGATACTTAAAAAAGTATAGTATTTACAATAAGACAGACCCATGATAATATTACAAGAACAAAGGAAGGACTATGACAAAAATATCAAGACAACAGCATCATTTTCATCCGAACCCGAAAGGGCTTGGAGTTTTGCTGTTCCTGTAAGCACTCCTTCAACCGGCTCTTTCGGGATATTCAGGTAGTATAAAGAGTACGGTAATAAAGGAGAATTAAAAAATGTCACTAGTCAACATAATTTCAGCAATCGGAAACAATTCCAGCATCTACCCCCTCCTAGTCAGAGACTGCGGTATAGAAATTCCTGCTAAAGTTGGAATGACTTATGAACAAAACTTAAAAGACTCAAAACTTATGGCAAAAAATGCCGTAAGAGAACGTCTTATTGATGAATACGGGACTTCTGCAATCTGGCTTGGCGGAATTCCTGCTATTGATTATTTATGCAGCAAAGGAATTGAAAAGCTAGGTTATAACCCTAAAATTAACCCTGATTTATTTAAAGAAAATTCCAAACAAGGGCTCAAATTCAATATTGAAAAATTTAAAGATCTTGCACCAAAAGAAGTTGAAGAAATGAAAAAAGTTTTGGCGAACAAAAACACCTACGAAAAACTTCTTGCAGGAAAATTTCTGTTATCTACAGCTATTCCTGTTATTTTAATGGGTTTTTGCCTGCCTAAAATGAATTTTGCTCTAACCGCAAAATTAAGAGAAAAACAAAACAAAAAATTACAGAAACCGGAGCCTAAAACTGAAATTAAAAGCGGAAAAAACGTCTCTTTTAAAGGAGCGGCATCTGTGTTCGCCAATATGTCAACCGTTAACAAGATGGCAATAACAGACGGAGGCTTAACAGTCGGAAGGGTAGCAACAGCAAGAAATAAATATGAAAAACTTGAAATGGCATTCAAAATGGCAGGGATGATGTTCCTGAACTTTGTTGCACCTTGGTGGATTGCGGCAGGGTTCGATAAGCTTTCCAACGCACTTTTTAAAACAAATGTTAATCTTGATCCTAAAATATTGAATGACAAAGAATTTATCAGCTCAATTAAAAACAATACGCTGAAACTTCCTGAAGAAAATATTATTGAGTTCTTAGAAAAAAATCCGAATGAAAAGTTTTCTAAACTTGCAGAAAAGTTCTGCGGTGTAAAATATCTTGAAAACAGAACCCGAGACCCGAGACAATTTATTAACGAGAAAAAAATACAGGCATTTCTAAAGGAAATCGAGAAGTTTGCTTCTCAAGCAAAAGAAAGCAGGAATATAGAAAAATTTGCAAAAAAAGCTCTCAAAGTAAAATCCGGAAATATCATTACCAATGTAGCACTTAGCAGTTTCTTGCTGGCAATAGTTCTTCCGAAAGTAACGTTTATTTTAAGAAAGAAAGTTACGGGCTCCGATGCGGAACCGGGACTTGTACAATAGCGTATTAAGATAATATAAAAATTTCCTAAAAGAGAAATTTTTTGTACTATACTTGAAACGTAACGGAAATTATGGAGAAAGATAATGACAAATAATTCATCAGTTTTAGAAAAATGTTCAATTCACCCTTCTGCGGTTATTCACCCATCTGCGGAAATTTCAGAAGGCGTAACAATAGGACCTAACGTTGTTATAGGAGAAGGGGTAAAAATAGGAAAAGGCACAAGAGTTATAGCTAATGCATATATTGAATACACAGAAATTGGTGAAAATTGTACAATTTCTCCGTTTTCTACAATAGGTTCAGAACCTCAGGATTTAGGTTACAAAGGTGAACCTACAAAAGTTGTAATCGGAAATGAAACGATTATTAAAGAAAATGTTACCATCCACCGCGGAGCAGCATGCGGAGATTTTACAACAAGAATCGGTAACAAATGTTTATTGATGGTAGGATCTCATATCGCACATAACTGTGTATTAGAAGATCAGGTTATACTTGCAAATCTCGTAACATTAGGCGGACATGTTCATGTAGGATTCGGAGCCTTCGTAGGCGGTATGAGCGTATTCCATCAGAATATAAGAATTGGTGACATGGCTATTATCAGCGGATTCTCAGCTTCCCGTCAGGATATTCTTCCTTACTCTAAAGGTGAAGGCAGACCTCCGGTTCCAAGAGGATTAAACGTTATAGCAATGAAAAGAAGAGGAGTTCCTCAAGAAGTCAGAACAGCTGTTAATGAAGCCTTTAAGCTTTTGATTTCAGAAGAGTACAACACCTCTCAAGCTATAGAAAAAATCAAAGAAGAAATTCCGATGAATGAATATATTGAAAAGATGATTAACTTTATTCAAACTTCTAAAAGAGGGGTTCTTCTTAAAAGTCATAAATCCGGATACCAATCACTTGAGGGGTAATCCAAATAAGAGAGATTCATAAACTCATTAATAAAATTTAATAAAAAGGGTAATAATTGTAAATATTACCCTTTTTATTTTAAAAGGAAAAACCCTTTATTTTCGAGCATTTAAGACATTGTAAACTTTTGTAAATACAAATTTTTATCAGCCTATTGACTTTAAATTCTTACATGGGATAATAATATTACACACTTTAAGTGTAGCCGAAACACTAAATAGCAAATAATAAACCCCAAAAATCATATAAACTCCTAGATAATAAACACTAAAAAAGACCATTAGGATGCAGAAAACAAAACCCACTCGACACACACACCGGGTGGTTTTTTTTATGCATAAACATTCTGAAATAATTATTAGCTTAAACCTAATTTTCAAATATAATAATGATATGTTCACAACATGTTTAGGCGTAATAATAAGAATATTTTCAAACTCTTATCTGAATGTATTTCAAAAGATTTTAACCACAAGAGGGGAAAAATCCTCTGTTGTAAATTTTTATACTTATCTGGGGTTGTCCTTAATCGGCTTATTTTTTATTAATAAAATCAATTTCACCCCTGACATTGCTTTTAATGTTTTAATTATGGGATTATTAGGAGCTCTGGGAAATTACTTTATCATAAAAGCCTTATCCATAGGTGAACTTTCAACTCTTGCACCGATAAATTCGTACAAACCTATTGTCGCTCTTATTATAGGAATATTCTATCTAAAAGAAATTCCATCCTTGGCAGCACTTATCGGAATTATTATGATTATTGCAGGGACGGGATTTGTTCTGGATAGAAACAATGCTCCTGATAAGAAAGCCATATTTTACAGAGTTCTTGCATTAATATTTTCCGGTACGGAGGCTATATTTATCAAAAAAGTTATACTTCTAAGTGATATTACAAGCGCATTTTTTCTCTGGACTTTTTCAGGATTAATTTTTTCATTATTTTTTGTTTTAGCCGGCAGAAACAAACTAAAAATCTCTTCATACAAGTATCAGCTGTTTTTAATTCTTTCGGTCGGAATAATGCAGTATGCTACAAACTATGTGTTTTCTAAAATAAACGTATCTTACGCACTGGCTTTATTCCAATTATCAACCCTTTTAAGCGTATTTCTCGGTGTAAATATATTCCATGAAACAGGATTAATAAAAAAGTTAGCAGGAGCTTTAATTATGGCAGCCGGAGCCTGTATAATTATTCTGTCTTAGTATTTAAAACAATCTTTTTCGTGATCGTCTACAACTCCTATCGCCTGCAAATACGAATAGATTATAACAGTTCCAACATATTTCATACCGCGTTTCTTCAAGTCTTTAGAAATTTTATCAGACAAAGGGGTACTTACGGGGATTTTTCCTGAAGTATTTTTTATAACTTTATTATCTGTAAATCCCCATATATAGTTTGAAAAACTGCCGTATTCTTTTTGGATTTCCATAAAAATCTTTGCGTTATTAATGGCGGCATTAATTTTCCCTCTGCTCCTTATAATTCCTTCGTTTTGCAGCAGTTCTTCCACCTTGTGTTCATCATAAGAAGCAACCTTTTTAACATCAAAATTATCAAAGGCCTTTCTAAAAGCTTCCCGTTTTTTGAGTACCGTTATCCAAGCCAGTCCTGCCTGAAAGGATTCCAAAATCAAGAGTTCAAAAAGTTCCCTGTCATCATATTTAGGGACTCCCCACTCTTCATCATGGTATTTTAAATAAATTTCGGAATTTTCATCCGCCCAAAAGCATCTCTTCATTCTTCCGGTAACTCATCTAATATAAATAAACCTAATCTTCCTTCACGAAAATCTTTTAAAACATAAATTGCAGTCCGCTCTAAATCGGGTTCATTTCCCCTTATAACCCAATTTCTGCTTTTTGAAATATCTTCCAGTGTAAGGTTTTCCGTCTTGTAATACTCTTTAACCTGCGGATATTTCTCAAGCATTTCTAAAAGCGCAGCAGCAACAGGTGCCGGAGAATATGCATTTTCAGAAACAGAGCTTACAAAGGCAAGCTTCGCCGCCTGAATCTGGTCGTCCTGACGGGTTGGAATAATACCCGGAGTATCTAATAAGTCCAGCTTAGGGTTAATTCTTACCCACTGCTGCTGTCTTGTAACACCGGCTTTTGCCCCAATTTTAGTCTTTGATGATTTTGTAAGCTTATTAATAATACTCGATTTCCCAACATTCGGCATCCCGACAACCATAGCTCTTGCAGCTCTTCTTAACAGACCTTTTGCCATAAGAGACTGTATCTTTGGTTCTGCAAGCTCTACAGCAGTTTTAACAACCTGATTTAAATCTTTAGCCCCTTTTGCCTCCGTTATAATAACAGGGCAGCCGGTAGAATTTTTAAGGTAGTCAACCCACTTTTTCAATTCAGTTTTGTCAGTTAAGTCAGCTTTATTCAACAAAAGAAGCCTTGGTTTTTCTCCCAAGAGCTTCTTAATGTTAGTATAACTGCTGCTTAGAGGCAGTCTCGCATCTCTGACTTCAATCACTACATCAACTAAATTTAACTGTTCCTTTAGCTGACGCTCCGCTTTTGCAATATGACCGGGATACCAGTGAATATGTAATTTTTCTTTAGCCATCACATTTCACCTTATTATTTACCCCTTAATCATTTACCCCTATCTTTTTTCGATTTTTTCCCTAATACGAGTTGCCTTGCCTGAGCGTTCTCTTAAATAGTATAATTTAGCGCGTCTTACATCACCTTTTCTTAAAACAGTGATTTTTTCAATACGCGGAGAATATACTAAGAATACACGTTCTACACCAACGCCCTGAAATACTTTTCTTACTGTAATAGTTTTATTAATACCGGAACCGTGTTCAGCGATAATAGCGCCTTCAAATGCCTGAATTCTTTCTTTATTACCTTCTACGATTCTTACAAACACCTTAACTGTATCACCGGGATTCATATCTGGTAATTCTCTTGTGGTGTATTCTTTCTCTAAATTGCTAATAATAGGATTCATTTTTGCTATTCCTTATATTTTGACTACTGCTTACATTTAGTTTCATCATAAATAAAACAAAAACGAAATACAAGTAGCCTGCGTTAAAAATAAACCTATTGTAAACATTTTTTTACTTTTGTAACATTTTCATATAGAATTATCAAAAAAAGTCTTTTACGAGATTTAACATGTCAGCCGATTATGAAAGGTATGTAAATTGAAGCCGATTTCTAATAATATAGCAAAAGTTGTAACATATATGACAAAAGCAGATGCCCTGGCACCGATTATTGCTCTGGAAGCAACTGTAGTAGGTGGTCGTACTTATCAGGCCTACAGAAGGGGTAAGGGAGACGAAGCAAGAGAACGATTTATTGAAGAATCAACAGGTTCTGTTGTTTGGCTTTTTGGAGTCGGAGTCCTTAGCAAACTTGGAGATAAAATACTTCAAAAAATTCTAAAAAATAAAAACGTCAATTTTGATGTCGGTAAAGATAAACTCAGAACTCCTTTTGACAACTTTGTAAAAAAAGCTGCCAATAATCCTAAGAGACTGAGCCAAACAACAATTGCAATGCTTAAAGGTATAAAAATTTTATCCAGCATTATTATTGCAAACTTGTTTATAGGTTTTGCAGTACCTAAAATAAATCACGCACTTACTAATCATGCGATTGAACGTAAAAAAGCAAAAGAACAGAATAGATCTTTGAACCACCCTACAACACAGTATGCTATAAATACCAAACAAACTGAACATAACAGTCCTTCTTTCAAGGGCAGCGCTATAAGTGCAATGAATACATTCACAAATGTTATTGAAAATACCAATGTAGGTAAACTTCTTTCTACTGACATTGGTATTGCAGGCGGCAGGATGTATAATGCAAGAACTAAAGAGGAAAGAAGAGAAATAGGGTTTAGAGATATTAGCTCAATTTATTTCTATATGTGGGCTCAAGGTCATGTTGGTAACATCCTTAACTTTGTCCAGAGCGGCAGATTCACAAGACTTAATCCAACAACTGCAGGAATTCTTGATGAACACTTACAAGGCTTCCTTGAAAAGAATAACGGAGAAATGTCCGTTGAAGAATTTAAAAAAGCTGTACTCGGACAGGATATAAAAGAAATCAAAATTCCTGAAGGTATAAAATTTGAATCTGATAAACCTTCAGCTTTCACCAAATTTATGAATAACTTCAGGAAAAAGCCGAAAGAAACGCTTGAAGTTGCAAAAGTTAGCGACATAGAAAAAGTTATCACAGATGCACCAACCAGAATGCGAATACGTCAAATGTCAGCCCTGCAGCCTCAGAGAGTTGACGGAGCCGTTATTACAAAAAGACAGCTGCTTGAAGCTCTCAGCGGAAGCGAAATTCATAATCCAAAACTTTTAGATCAGGCATTCTCTGAATTCTCAGGCGGAACCAGCACTGACAGCTACAAATATATTTCAAACAAAAAACTCTATAATCTCAAAAATTCTATGGAAGATTATGTGAAAGATATCTGTAAGGCCGCAAAAGACGGGAAAGTTAATAAAAAACTTCTTAATAAAATGAAGAGTGATAACCTTGCATACAATGGTATTAATTTTGTTGCCGGATTCTTGGTTGCAGCAGCCTTCTTATCAACATTTATCCCTAAAATTCAATACTACATAACAAGAAAAACAACCGGAATAGAAGGATTCCCGGCAGGTCTTGAAGAAGGACAAAATGTAACTTATACAAGAGCTTGACAAAATGTTAGGCATGCCTTACAATATTCCGTAATGAAATCATAATTATGGAGTAAACTTGTGCAGGAAAAGTTAACATCTAGCCTTGAAGATTATCTTGAAGTTATCTGCAATTATTTGAACGAAAACAAAACTGTTCGCGCAATAGATATTTCAAAAAAGCTGAATGTAAGCAGAGCATCTGTAACAGAAGCACTAAAGAAACTTGCATCAAAAGATCTGCTTCTATATGACAGATACGGCAGTATAACAATGACAGAAAAGGGCTTTGAAGAAGCAAAAAAAGTGATATCAAAACACACAACTCTTCAAAAATTCTTTGAAAAAGTCCTGAATTTGGACACGGATGAAGCTTCCCAAAATGCTTGCAGAATTGAACATGTAATCTCCGAAAAAGCATTTGAGAAGATATCTGAATTTACAAAAAACTACATTAAATAGGCAGAATTTTAAATGAACATATTAAAAATAGCAGGCAAGTTCCTTGACCAGCCGCTTTTAGTTGCAAAATTTCAAAAAACAGTACCGGCAATTTTATTAACGGCAGGTGGTCTTTACGGGATCCATGAAGTAAAAAAAGCTCCGGAGAAGCATAAAAACCGGGCAGCAGTAAGAGTCGGAACCACAATGATGTTCACAATAGTTTCGGCACTGGCGGCACCTGCAATTACAAACAAATTATTTAAAAAAGCAGCTCCGAATATAAACAAAATAGCAGAAAACAATATGGAAGCTATTGATAAATTTGTTAAAAACAATACCGTGAAGGCTTCCGTAAAAGAAACTCTTAATAAAGCAAAAAATAAGGTACTGAGTTTTAAAGAGGTAAAAAGACTTCATGAAGAAATCGGAGACAAAAATTTTTTAAACGAACTTATTCCGGAGCCGGAAAACATAACCTCAAAAGAAATCTTTTCAGAAATCGGACGACTGTCAGTATTTGGACTTATTCCTGTTCTTGGAGGAATTGCGGGAGGAATAACGGGAGATTTCTTAAGCTCTAAAAGCTGGAAAGAGAGGATATCTGACAAAATTAAGGAAGGAGCTTACCAGTATCTGGCTAATATTTTTCTCTGTAATGCAGGAGCAGGCATGGCTCTTGGAATAATGGAAAAACTTGGAGTAAAATCAAAAGGAGCAAAAGCACTGGGCATGGTTGGCGGAATAGTTTCAACCGGCATAATCGGAGGAAGTGCAATTGCAAATCTTATCGGGAACAAAATAATTAATCCTATATTTAAAAAGAAAAGCGAAGATAACAACATTTATGCCGAAAGGCACCCTGAAGCTCTGGACATAGGACTTCATACAGACGATATTGCAACCGTAGCAGTTATGTCAGGGCTAAAATGGATTGAACCGGCACTTCCTTTTATGTATGCAATATCGGGCTACAGAGCAGGTATAGGTTACAGAAACGGGCAATGTTAACTTTTGTAAAGAAATAAATAAGTCGTGAAATTGAGTATTTTTTTTAGACTTTATATATATGTAAACACTGAGATAGGATTTGAAAGATATGCTAACATTTACAGCTTCAGAAGAAAGACAAAGTACTTGCTTTAAATTTATAGGCGCAAATACAAATACTGAAACAACAACTCATTTAATTTCAAATAATACTTCGTTAATATCACCTTCAGTTTCAGCAGACGACGGTATTGATACTTGCAGCTTCTACTCAGGTCCATCAGATGCAGCAATTATGGCATTCGGTGAAAGCTATGAAACTACAGGTTCTATCGCATATATGGGTGGAGAAACAAGCGGTTCTATCGCTTACTCAGGAGCCGGCGAATCTTGCGGTTCAATAGCATCAGCATCATATTCTTTCTCTTCGGGAGGAGGATTCAGCGGAGGATGCAGCTATAGCTGTTAATAAAAAAGAAAAGATTTTAATTTAAAAGGCGGATTTCAAATCCGCTTTTTTTATGTAAACTTGTTGTCAAAAGATTTTATAAATGATACGATTTAATGGGAGAAGGTTTTATAATGAGTGAAATATTTAATATTGAACATTTTTTAAAAGATGCAGCTTTGAACAGAGCATCAGACGAACATTTAAAGGTTGGTTATCCTCCGTTTTTAAGACGAAACGGATTTATTTTGAGAACAAGCCTGCCGGAATTAACTAAAGGTGATATTGATAATGCAGTTCTTGAAATAGCCCCTACATCCATAAGAGATGCCATTCTAACCAGAATGGATGTCGATTTTATGTACGAAATTAAGGGTGTATCAAGATTCAGAATTAACTATAACAGGCAAATGGGCATGCCGGCATTAGTTATAAGAAATATTCCTTATAAAATTCCGACGCTGCAAGAATTACAGCTGCCTGAGTTATTAGAAACAGTTATAAAGCACCAGAACGGTATCGTACTGGTTACAGGACCTACAGGATGCGGTAAATCAACAACTATAGCCTCCCTTATTAACCAGATTAATAAGACAGAGACAAAACATATAGTAACAATAGAAGATCCTGTTGAATATGTATTCTATAGCGAGAAGAGTATAATTTCGCAACGGCAAGTTGGTGTTGATACCGCAGACTTCACTGACGGACTAAAATATGCACTTCGACAGGATCCGGATGTTTTATTTATCGGTGAAATCAGAGATAAAGAAACCATGTCAGCAGCTCTTAAAGCCGCTGAAACAGGGCATCTTGTGCTCACAACACTTCACACTAATGATGCAGTTCAAACTATTAACAGAATAGTCAATATGTTTGAAGAGTCTAACAGACAAATTGTAAGAAAGCAGCTTGCTGAAACATTAAGAGCAACTATTGCCCAAAAACTTATTTATTCTGAAGAAAAGAAAAGAAGATTTCCTGCTTGTGAGGTTATGGTTGTTACACCTACTATTAAAGATTACATAACAAAAGATAGTTCTGAGGATATTTACAGACTAATAAGAGACAACACCGTTGATGATATGCTTTCTATGAACTCATCGTTAGCAATGTTGGCAGACAGCGGCTATATTTCGCAGGAAGAAGCTCTTGCTAACTCAAATGATGAGCAAGAATTAGAAAAGGTTTTCAGAGGAGTATATCAGGGAACAAAAGCTTATTATGAATAATTACGTAACAGAAGCTATTAATCTTAAATCATATAACCTAAATGATGCAGATAAAATTATCGTTATGTACTCGAAAGATAACGGTCTGATCAAGGGAGTAGCAAAAGGAATTAAGAAGCCTAAAAGCAAACTCGGGGCAAGAATGGATTTACTTGTGGCTAATTCTTTGCAGCTCCTTAAGGGCAGAAGTATGGATACTATTATTCAGGCTCAAACGGTTAATAATTTCAGAAAAACCAGAGAAGATATGGATAAACTTATGCTCTCTTCTTATGTTTCCGAACTTATCGTAAACTTTGGAGAAGGCTCGGAAGCCGCATCAAAGGAGATATATGAACTTCTATACAAAGCTCTAAACAGGATTGCGGATTCTAAAGAGAAAAAAGATGCACTTATTGCAGTAATAAAATTCCAGCTCAAACTCCTTTTAATAATGGGGTTCTGCGTTGAACTAGATACCTGCTTATGCTGCCGCGAGCAGATTTTGGATGAAGAAATGTACTTCTCTTCCGCTATGGGCGGAGTAATCTGCAAGGAATGCAACGAAACTCTCGGGGTTAAGCTTAAGATGCACCATAAGATAAGGGATTTTCTTCTTGCAATGCTCCAGTTTGACTTTGACTACGAAAGCGACTATGACAGAAAGGCAACCGAAAAGGTCTGTCAGGTCTGTTTTGATCTTTTAGATGACTATATTAAAGTTCATAGTAGCAAAAAACAAAAGACTTTAAAAGTACTTAAGGAGCTTGCCGTCTAATGAAAAAAATCAGGCTGGCACATTTATATCCAAAACTTTTAAACATATACGGCGACGGGGGAAATATTCTTACCCTAAAAAAAAGATGCGAATGGAGAGGAATTGAAATAGAGATTGATGAAATTAATATCTCTGACCCTATAGGTGAACACGATATTTATTTTATCGGCGGCGGACAGGATTTGCAGCAGATAGAAGTCTCAAAAGAACTCCAAAGACACAAAGAATTTTTAACTCTTGAACGTAATAGAGGCGCGGTATTTTTAGGTATTTGCGGAGGATACCAGCTCATGGGGCACTATTATCAGCCGCATAACGGAGACCGGCTTGAGGGGATTAGTTTATTAGATGCTTACACAATTGCCGGAGATAAACGTTTTATAGGAAATGTTACGGTAGAAACGGAGAGAGGAACTCTTGTCGGATTTGAAAACCACAGCGGGCTTACTTACCTTGAAGGAGAGACAAAACCTTTAGGAAAAGTTTTAACAGGAAACGGAAATAACGGCAAGGATAAAACAGAGGGTGCACAATACAAAAATGTATTCGGAACTTATCTCCACGGATCTTTCCTGCCTAAAAATGTAAAATTTGCAGACTATATGCTTGAGCTGGCACTCGGCGAAAAGCCGGAACCGCTAAACGACGAGATTGAAACTCTTACACACGAATCGCTAATAAATAAGACCTATTAAACACCCCAACGGCGACTCCTGCGATTGAATTCCAATACACATTCAGCAAGGGTTTCTTTATTAAACTCAGGCCAGAACAGAGGCAAAACTATAAATTCCGAATAAGCAATCTGCCAGAGGAGGTAATTTGAAACCCGCATTTCACCTCCGGTTCTGATAAGCAGGTCAGGATCAGGAATTTTTGATGTATAGAGATACGAGTTAACGGTATCCTCAGTTATTTTATTTATTTTTCCTGACTTATAATCTTCCGCAATCATTGCCGCCGCTCTTACAATTTCCGCTCTGGAACCATAGTTAAACGCTATTTGGAGATTTACTCCCGTATTATTTTTTGTTGTTTCGACGGCATTTTTTAAAATTTCCTGTAACTTCGGACTCAGCTTTGTTGTATCACCTATAAAAGAGATAACTACATTATTTTCATGCATCTCTTTGAGTTCGTTTTTTAAAGTCTGCCCCAATAAATCCATTAGAAAATTAACTTCTTCCGGTTTTCTATTCCAGTTTTCGGTAGAAAAAGCATACACGGTTAAGTACTTTATCCCGAAATCATCACAAGCTCTCATTGCTGCTTTAAGTGCATCTACGCCTTTTTTATGCCCTATCGCTGACGGAAGATTTCTCTCCTTAGCCCAGCGCCTGTTACCGTCCATAATTATTGCTATATGTTTTAAATCGTTTTTTACTACAATCTCTCTTATATTTTCCATATCTGTCCTAATAATCTTCCAACATCTTTAATATACCAAAAACAGGGTTTTCAAGCTCAATTAATTCTATATTTTCATCAAGCTCAAGCGTAATAACCGGAATTTTTCTTTCAATACCTGCCCAGGTGCCGAAGCTTCCCGGAGTCGGGTAACCAATATTTTCTTCTACAGGATATCCTATAATTTCAGAAATTCTTAATGCCAAATCTTTTGCTCTGTCATTCCCGTCATAGTTAACAACTTTATACGGCGCATGAAGCGTAAGTATAGCCTTTGGGGAATACTTTTCAATAACTTCGGTCAAAAATCTTGTCTCAACCTCGGAAGCCGGTTTTTCACCTCCATAATAATCATCCTTCACACCCAAAACCCAGTTTTTCGCAGGGAAATTCCTGTTCAAATCAACTCCGTTAAAATTTGTCCTCGTTTTTTTCTCCATACCGTCAGGATTAAGACAAGGTATCATCATTAACTTGGTATCGTGAAAAACTTCATAGTATCTTCTTACAAGGTAATCACCCTGAGGTTCGTCGCCGTGAAAAACCCCAATGACAAGAACAGCTCCTAAAGAAGGATTGAAAAGTTCTATCTTATTTCCGCCGGGTGTAAGATTCATAATCCGCCTATGGTCTCAAAATTGCAATTACATAATCATCAGTAAAATATTTGTTGGCACATTCCAGCAGCTCTTGAGAGGTAACAGCCCTTAGCCTATCTATCACTTCTTTTTGGTAATCAAAAGGTTTACCTGAAATAGAATAATAAGCCATTAAATTTGCCTGCTGCGAATTTGTCTCAGTTATAAACTGTTGTTTCCCGATAATATTATTCTTAGCATTATGCAATTCTTCTTCCGAAACCGGAATAGTCTTAATTTTTTCTATTTCTTCTTTAAATCCGTCAATAGAAGTCTTAATATTAGAAGGTTCCGTACCTATATAAATACTAAATACCGCCGCTTTTTGGTGTGTTTCGTAAGAAGTTCTGACAGTATATGCCAAGCCCTTTTTCTCTCTTAATTCCATAAAAAGTCTTGAAGAGAGTCCGCTTGCGCCCAGAATCGTATTTAAAAGCATTATTTTAAAATAGTCATTGCTTCCTATTGTAGGAACAAGCCAGCCTTGTATAATTTGCGCCTGCTGGGCATCTTCTTTTATAAGCTCTACTTTTCCCTGATGCAAAGCCTCTGGAACACTTATTTTAGAAATTCCATCCTGTGATTTTGGAATTATACCAATATATTTATTTAAAAGTTCCTGTGCTTTTTCAGGTTCGATATCACCCACAAAAGCAAGTGTTTTCTTACTGTTATTTAGAATTTCGCAATAAGATTTTTTTACATCTTCAAGAGTAACTTTGTCAATTTCTTCAAGAATAGTTGTATAACTTGCACTGTAAAAATGGTTCTTATAAATGGTTTTTGTAAACAAGTCAGACACTTTGGTTCTTGCAGAATCCAACTCGGCAAAAAGTTCTCCCTTTAATTTTTCTCTTTCTTTTTCAAACTCTTCAAAAGTCGAATTCTGTATAATATCAGAAAGAATTGAAAGAGCAAGTTCAAAATCTTCGTTCAATGATACAAACCGGAACCTTAAATAATCGTATTTCATTTCCGTATACATATCAATTGCATTTTCATCCAATATTGCTGAAAGTTCTTCTGAGGTGTACTTTTGAGTTCCTTTTAAAAGGAGCCTGTTCATCAACAGATATTCACCCGGAAATTTTTCAGGTCTTTCAATCAAAAAGTTTAATGAAAGAGCTGTCCTTGGTGTATCATTATTTCTTTTTAAGCAAGTATTTATTCCGTTTATTAATAAAATTTCTCTCATAGCTAGAATTAAATCACAAATTTTATCAGACTTCAATTAAAAATTTGTTATAGAATTGTAAAAAAAACTTTAAAATGCAGGCATGTTCATGATAATATCTCTTTAGAGGTTTTAGAATGAGAATTTTAGAAGTAAGAGACGGTTTTATAAAATTTGAATCCGGAGAAAAGATTTCACTATCATCTTTTATTCTTGTTAACGGATTTGACAAACAATATATAGCACAGGTTATTCAGGTAAAAAAATCCGGCGAAAACCTCATTGCTTATGCAAAAATATTATTTTTGTATGACGGGACTCTCAGAAACTATGATAAATCTCTTCCTGATAAAAATTCCGAGATTTCAGAATTTACAGCCGATATTCTAAGTAATTCTCTTATCTCAACTAATCCGATCATTGTAGGAAAATTCTTTGATAAAAACATTAATATTCCTATTGATAAGGAATGCTTTAACAAAAAAACACTTATCTGTGTTGATAAGCCTGAGACGAATAATCTCATTTTATCTAATCTTGCGCGGCAATTCAAAGCTTACGGAAGAGTTATAGTAATTGATATGCTCGGGGTTGTGGAAGGCAAGAAATACAGAGCCGGAGTTGACTTCAGTCTGCCTTTAAACCTTGAAGGCTTATCCTTTATGTATGAAGACTGTCTGAACGACACAACTCCTGAAAGTAAAGCGATGATAAAAGAAATCTTCCTTGATCTGGGAGAATATGCAAAAACTGTTCCGTTCCTGCCGTTTAGCGCGCTTAAAACCGTCGTTGATGATTTAGTTGACAAATCTCATATATTTAAACTTCTTGTCTTAAAGAACAAACTCGCAAAATTTGATAAAGACGGCTGTTTTGCTAAAACAAAAGCCGATGCCGAAAACCTCGATAAAATTCTTGAATCTGATTTTGCAATCATTGACCTTTCCAAATTAGATTCAATATTCCAAAACAGATATCTGAGCTGTATTCTTTCATCACTTGCAAAGCAAAAAGATTCCGTTCAGATATTTTTGGAAAGCTCAAATTTAATAAATAAGAAAAATATGAAAACCGCACTGACGAATGACTCCATATCCACAGTGTTTATGACTCATTCAAGGTTCAAATACATTAACGAAATTAAAAACCTCTTTGACAACTTTATAATTGAACCATCATTTACGGCAAATCAGGTTTTCAATATTTATAATACTTTCCTAAACTCTATGCCAAAAGATACTTATCTTCTGGTCGGAGAAGGAACAAACTATATTCCGCTTGTGTCAAATCTGGAAGAAATAACAGAAACCATAAAACCGAAACAGGAAGTAACACCTGCGCCGGAAGAACAGGAATACGTTCCTGAAGAAGAATTGACTGTTGAAGAACTTGAAAATGAAGTCACAGAAGAAGTTATAAAAGAAGAAGATCTTGAAACCCAAGAAGATTCAACGCAAGAACTTGAACCGGCAGCCGAAGCGATTGAAAAGAAATCTGATAATTTGATTGAAAAATTAACAGAAGAAGTTCAAAGCACGGAAATTCCTGCTAACCTTAACCTCTTCGAGGAGGAATCCGAGGAATCAGGGGTAAATATAGGGGTAAATATAGGGGTAAATGCAGGGGTAAATGCAGGGGTAAATATTGATATTGATAACCAGGGAAAAAATCTTAGTGAAGCTTTGACAGCGCCGGATGAAGAAGTACTGCAAGAGGTAGTAATTGAAACAGAGCCTGAGACTTCAGAAGGAACTCCCGTAACAGAAAATTTTGAAACAATAGTTCATCAGGGATCAGAACAGCTTACTGAACTTACCGAACCTACCGAAACTGAGAACTTGCAGACAGATGAAATAGTTCAAGAAGAAACCCTTGAGATTAATTTACAGGATACAGATGTTGAATTGGCAGAACCTGTCATTGAAAATGTAACGGAAGATTCATTACAAGAAATTGAGCAAGCAGAAGAAATCACTCTTCCTGAAGAAATTTCTGACCTCATTGATGAAGAACCTGAACAGAGCCGAGAAATTCCTGCTTTAAAAGAATTTGAAGAAGATTCCGGTGAAACTGCCGTTATACCTATCAATGAAGATAACAGCGAGCTGGATGAATTAATAGAACTTGATCCGGATTCTGACACAGACGAAGAACCAATTCTTGTAGATATTGGGGATGAAAGTGAAGAATTATCAGAAGAAGAACTGGACAAACAAATTGTTGAAGATGTGGATAAAGTCTTTACAACAATGAAAGAAGATGATGACATATCTGACTCCGATTTAGATTTTATAGACGAATTAAATGAAGAAAGCCATCCGGAAGAGCTGGAAGTAATTGAAGATCTTACATCCTCCAATGAAGGGTTGGAAGAGCTCCAGCCCATAGAAGAAGCGGAAGATGATGATAGTTTTTTAGAACCGTTAGAAGAGGTGGGAAACAAACCAGAGCCTGATGACAGCGGAGAAATTCTTGAAACAAGAAATTCTTCAACCCCTATAGTTCCTGTATACGATGCAGATATCCCGCCGGAAGATATGGTATCCAGCGATCCTATCGAACAAGGTGACACCGTAACCCACGCTAAATACGGCACAGGCGTAGTGGAAAAAATGATTAAATACGGTACAAAGACGCTTTATTCAATAAATTTTGATGATATCGGGAGACGGCTGCTTGACCCAACCTTGACAGAAATTAAGAAAAGTTAAGAAACTTTATTCTGCAGCTCAAGCCCCTCTTTACAAAAGAGTTTGTTACTATTACAATAATTGTACTCACAATCCTCATGTGATAAACAATTTAACTCGGAGTCATTAACCGTTTAAATTGTTACAAGCGAAAGGAAATATAAAATGGCAAATATTAAGTCAGCAAAGAAAAGAGTTCTTATTGCAGAAGCTAACAGACAAAGAAACGTAGCTTTCAAAACTTCTATTAAATCAGCTGTAAAAAAAGCTTTATCTTTAGCAACTGATTCTGATAAAGAAGCTTTGAATGCCGCAATTTCAAAAGTTTATCAGTTATGCGACAAAGCTGTATCAAAAGGTGTTTTACACAAAAATACAGCTGCAAGAAAGAAATCAAGACTTGTTCTTGCTATTAAAAGAGCTCAACAGTAAGCTCTGAGTATTATTAAATAAGGGCGGGATTTCTTCAAAATCCCGCCCTTATTTTTATCTCTCCTGTAAGATTAAATTTATCCCGGCTTTAAAATAGTTCTTGAACTCTGCAAAAGACCTCAACGAAAATAGGGTTTTTAAAATAAACTTTGGACGTAAGTAGAACCTGCGCACCGCAGACTTATGAATCTCAAGAATTCTTTCTTTTGATAAATCGTGAGATCTGACTGCCGGAACAAAATAAGCCCCGTCAAAATTCAACCCGTCTTCAGCAAGCTTATTCACTAAAGCGTAGGCAAAAAACTTTGTTCCGGGAAGCGGTGATGCTGTATAAAAACTAACAAAATTGCTATCCAGCTCTATTGCAAACTTTATAGTCTCTTCCGCCGTTTTTTCCGTTTCCCACGGAAGTCCCAGCACAAAATAGTTATAAATTTTAATCTTATTTTTCTTTAATACTCTAACTGTATTTCTGATATCATCAAGAGTTATTCTCTTACCGATATTATTCAAAATTTCCTGAGAGCCGCTTTCCACACCGATACTGACAAGTCTGCAACCTGATTTATACATTAGAGATGCCATTTCATCATCCATCGTATCAGCCCTTGTATTAGCTGACCATGTGATTTTTAGACCGCTGTCAATAATCTTTTTGCATAAATCAAGAGTCCAGTCTCTATCAATATTAAAGATATCCGACCAGAAAAGAAAATTTCTAATATTATACTTCTCAACACACTCTTTAATCTCTGCAATAATATTTTCGGCAGAACGTTTCCTTACTTTTACCCCTGAAACCGGAGATGCAAGGCAGAAAAAGCAATGAAAAGGACAACCTCTCGAAACCTTTATAACCGCCTGAACTTTGCCGTTATCTGGTCTTTTGTAAATAGTATTATCCACCAGATGTCTTGCAGGGAACGGAAGCGAATCTAAATCTTCGTTAAACGGTCTCGGCTCATTCTTCACCCCTTGGAAGTTTTCGGAGTAGCAAATACCCAGAATCTCATTATCAGGAACCCCTTCCAGAATTTCTTTAAGCGTGAGTTCAGGCTCACCCATAATGACATAATCAATATAAGGATGCTCATAAATTACGTTAGTATTATATGTAAGAAACGGCGCACCCTTTACAATCATTGTGCAGGAAGGAAGTTTATCTTTTATTCTCTTAACAGCTTCCATATCGGATTTAAAAGTAGGAGTAGCAATATTTGCAACAACATAATCCGGCTTAAATTCCCGTAAGTCTTTATCAAGGTCTCCACCGAGGCTGTAATCCTTAATCTTTGCCTCAAAACCCAATTGTTCTGCAATAGCTGCCAGATACATTAAATCCGTAGGCGGCAAAGGCGGAATAACAAGAAGTTCTTTAGTAGGCTGCTGACAGCGGTCTTCTCTGTTCATAACAGGCGACGGCGGATAAATCAAAAAGATTTTTTTAGACATTCTGCACTATCTCCCAACTATGAATTTTGAGGAATTGTTTTTTCTTTAACCTTTGAAGCAACTATAGAAGCTGCAATTAAGCATATTGCGCCGACAACAAAGGTATATTCCCAATGGTAATTAACGCCTTCATCCATTATAAACATACTCTTGTTAATTAACCATGAAACAAGAGTACATACAAACACCTGAGGACCTGCGATAAAGATGTTAAAAATACCCATCACAGAACCTTCCGTACCGGGTTTAATAAACTGAGAAAGCATTGCAAACGGGAGCGCGCAAATACTTGCCCAGCCGATACCTGAAATCGCCATAAACAGAGCAATAAGTTTCGGATTAATGGTAACAGCCATTCCGATATATGCTGCAGCCATAGAAAGCATTGATATAATATGAACCTTTTTGTTCCCGAATTTTACAGATAAAACTCCAATTGGAATAGCAACGAGGAAACAAATAAGATTGAATATAGCAAAACATACTGATGAAAAATTTGTTCCGGCAAGCACAGCGCTGTCATAAGCTGCTTTCATAGTCTCGTGAACATCGGATAAGTCAGGAACCGCAAACACTGTATGAACGGCATACTGAGTAAAATACATCATCATACACATAGTTCCGATCCAGGTAAAGAACTGCATCCAGCAAATTTTACCGACTTCTGGAGAAAGAGCAAAGAAGTCTTTCAAAGATTTAATTATATCAAATTTTTCATCATTTTTTGTTTCGTTACTGCCAGGATTAGTCCTCTCCTGTATCGCTAAACACGTCCAGAGCATACCGAGAGAGAATGCTAATGCAGCCATAATAAACTGAGCTGTGATAGGCATTTGATAATTAAGCGCCCATTTTAAGAAAGGTGCTGCCCCTGCTGCAAATACAGAACCAAGCCCGATAGCAAGACTTATATAAGAGTTTGCTATGGAATGCTGTTCAGGAGGAACAACATCCGGAACCAACGCTCTATAAGGTCCCTGAGCAATATTAACACAGGCATCCAAAATCCAAATCATAATAGCCGCGAATAATAAAGCTGACCAAGCCGGGAGCTGAACATGCAAAACACCGGCAAAGCAATCTGTTATAGGAGAAGAATTAGGAAGCGCCCAGAGTGCAACAGCAGAAAGAAGAGCCCCGCCTAAAAGATAAGGTCTTCTTCTCCCGAAAACAGTTCTGGTTTTATCGCTTAATGCACCGATAACAGGCTGAACAACCATACCGGTAAACGGACCGGCAAGCCAAATTAACCCGAATAAGAAAGGAGATGCACCAAGTTCTTCCGTAACCGGCCCTGATAAAATAATTCTCATCTGCCAGGCAAACTGGAGACCAAAAAAACCTATTGCAAAGCTGATAAATTTTGCCGTGGTAAATTTTTTAAGTGCATTCTCTTCCATAAGCTTTTCCCCACACATTCTATAATACAAGTTTACAGGCAACATAAAAGCCCGTCAACAAGCAGTTAATACATTTCAATAATTTTATCAACACCTGATTTTGCAAGGGCAAATAATTCAAGCATCTTTTCATACTCGTAAGGTTCACCTTCGGAAGTCGTTTGAAAATCTACAATTTTACCGCTTTTAGTCAGCACCACATTTGAATCCACCCTTGCATGTGAATCTTCTTCATAATTCAAATCCAGTTTAATTTCTCCGTCAACTATTCCTATTGAAATAGCAGCTACAGGTTCAATAATCGGGTTTTCAGCTAAATCACCCGACTCGAGGAGTTTATTAACAGCATCCCTGAGAGCAAGAAACCCTCCGCAAATACTTGCTGTTCTTGTACCTCCATCTGCCTGAATAACATCCGCATCAATCGTTATTGTCATTTTAGGCATCTTACTTAAGTCAACGCAAGCCCTCAAACTTCTGCCAATAAGTCTTTGAATCTCATGGGTTCTTCCGGAAACTTTGTCTCTTTCTCTTCTGCATCTGGTATTTGTAGAAGCCGGAAGAAGAGAATACTCAGCCGTTACCCAGCCTCTTTCATCATCTTCCGCCATCCATTTAGGCTTCTTTAAATCGACAGATGCCGTCACAATAACCTTTGTATCACCAAACTCAACTAAAACAGAGCCGAGAGCGTGTTTAGTAAAATTATGGGTAAATTTAATATTCCTCAGTTGATTATTTTCTCTTCCATCTATCCTCATATAAACTCCTCCTGAAAAATATTTTAACATAAAGACTCATCCATGTTGCGTATTTTATAAAAATTCAGTTGACTGAAATACCAAATATATATAAAATATACATGTGTTTAAGACTAAACACATTACCAGACATAGTTAGAGGTTTTATAAAAGAGATTAATTATTACAGTTATAAAAATAACTGCATACTATTTTTTATATACTATTCCATACAGCTTCTGTTTCATAATAGTTGCTACCAACTTGGGGAAAAGGTTTAATAAGGATTGCTCCCCCAATAGGGGGGATACTAATCACTTAATCATAGCTCAGATAATCATTAGATTTTAGAAGCTAAGGAACGAGCTATATTGATTCTGCATATTGGCAATCAATAAGTCCATAGATTGGAACTTAGCTTCTAATCTAGTTCTATAACGTTCAACCGCTCTGGTTTGTCTTGATATTTTTTCATCAATACGCTGAATTTGGGATGCAAAAGAAGAATCCGTAGAGTCAAAATAACCTGTCACAGAGGCTAATGTTGACTCAATGAGTTCTTCAACCTTGGAAAGGACGCCCGGATTTTCTTCAGTTCCGACAAGGAAAGATTTCAGCTCTTCAGGATGTTCACCATAAGCTTCAATGAATTTTTCCCTGTCAAAATAAAGCATATCAACATTTTCTGTAGAAATATTAGTTCCGCTTGCAGCTTCTGAAGTTATTCCTATAGCATCAAGATTTCTATATGTGCCATTGCCGGATAAAGAACTTGTCATTAAACTTCTTAACTGGGTTCTTATGAGTTTAAGAGTTGTTTCGCCATGCAAATCACCTTCTATAGAAATTGCATCATTAACATTTGTCAACAACTCATTATAAGCATCTACTACTTCTTGAATAGCATCAGCGACAGCTTCTTTGTCTTTTTCAATTGTAAGAGTAACAGGACCTTCCTCTGTAATCTTTTTAAGATTAATAGTAACACCTTCAATTCTTGAGATATCGCTTGAGATGGTATTAGATGCAGAAGTATGTCTTGTACCGTTTATAGTAAAGCTTGCATTAGCCCCGAGGGTTTGATTATTAACCATAAGTCTTTTTACGGTAGAACCGTCTGCAGCTGTTTCGGTAACTGTATACCCCATTATATCCGTAAAATTACTTGTACCTGCTTCAATATTAATAAGAGATGAGCCTGTTGCACGTGAAGTTAGAACGAGTTCACCATCAATACTATCCCAATAAGCATTTGCATTTGAATCTTCACTTGAATTAATTTGTGAAATCAAACTGTTAATTGTAGTATTGCTATCAATTGTAAATACAGCATCACCAATAGTAAAAGTACCTTCCGTAACATCACCGAGCCTGAATAAGCCTGAATCCATAATCCGAGAAGTACCATTAACCTTATACAATTCTCTTGCACTGGTAATTGAGCCGTCTTCATTTTTTATAAGTCCGGTTACAGCTGTAATATTGCTTGTATCTGTTGTAGCACCTATTTGAAGATCTGCACCGTCCGTTGCTGTAAATTTCAAAATACCGTCTTCAATTTTAACATCAACCCCTTGAAGTGCCGAAGCTACACGGGCTCTAAACTCTGCAAAAGTTTCTTCTGAATCTATCTGAATTGTTGCCTTTTGCCCATTTTTGTACATTGTTAAAGAACCGGAGGATATATTCATCATACTTAACTTGGTAGAATCATCCGCATAGTTTGAAATTGACAAGGTTCTTTCTTCATAGGTTGTAGTAGTCTGCATAACCGTGTCGGAACTTGCTGCGTAACCGCCTAAATCGTCATGGAAAGTTAATTCAAGGTTTGTTATCAGATTAGACGTAGATGAAATCGTATTTATACTTATTTCATCAAATCCGCTTTGTATAGTAAATACACCGTTTGATACCGAAGCAGCAATACCAATACCGCTCAATTTATCAATAAGAGATCCTACTGTTTCGTCAGATGTAATTTCAATACTTCTAACTTCATCGTTAACATTAAAGACAAGTTTTCCTTCTGATTTAAGAGTTGAATTTCCCCAAGGCTTGTCAAGGTCGCTAAGCAAAGTATCTCTATTGATAAGTTCTGTTGTAGTTGTTGTAATAGTTTTTGTAAGAGAGCCGCTGTAATTATAAGTCGACTCCATACCGCCTGGGAACAATATATCCACAATATTAGATGCATTCGCTACAGAGTTTGATCTGGCTACGTATGAATTTCCATTCCCTATAATTGACAGTGTTGACTTATCATCTTCAATATTTAAACTTGCCTGAATACCAAACTGTTGAAGTGTTTGAATAAATGAATCAATTGTATCATCGGAAGAGATCATAGCTGTATATTTAACACCATTGTTGTAGATATAGTATTCACCGGCAGTTATACCAAGTTCTGAAAGCTTAGTATCACGTGTGACGGCTGCTTCCACTGTAGAAATTTCAACAATATCAAGATCCTCACTATCATATGTATTTGAAATTACCCATTCTGAAGGATCAATGCCAAGTTCTTCCAATGCATTTGAAGCAGTTCCGGAGCCTGTGTAATTTTCCAGAGTAAGAGCACCCTCTGCTCTGATAACCAGACTGCCTGTTTGATCAAGGCTTGCCTTAAAGCCATATGAACTCAATTTATTTATAAATGAATCTATTGTCTCATCTGCGGAGAGAGAAACATTTGTTTTAACACCATTATTATTAACAGTTATAAAGCCTGCTTGATAAGTAATACCATTAATATCTGCTAGTCTAGTATCTCCGGTTATAAATTCCGAAGTTTCTTCCTCTGTTATCAAACCTTCTGATGTATATTTATTATTATTTTCTAAGTAAGGGAGTAATACATCAACAATGTTTGATGCGCTTGATACTGAATTTGATTTTGCCACATAAGAATTTCCGTTACCAACAATTGTCAGAGTTGATTTACCGCCTTCAATATTTAAGCTTGCCTGAATACCAAACTGCTGTAGAGTTTGCATAAATGTTTCGACCGTATCATCTGATGATACCATCGCAGTATATCTTACACCATTGTTGTAAATATAGTATTCACCTGAGGTCACACCAAGTTCTGAAAGCTTAGTATCACGTGTGACAGCGGTTTTTACAGTTGAGGTTTCAACTTTATCCAAATCCACACTATCATAGATATTTGAGAATACCCACTCTGACGGAGCTATACCGAGTGCAGACAATGCATTTGAAGCAGGCCCGGAGCCAGTATAATTTTCAAGAGTAAGGTTACTGTTAGCCCTGATATTCAAGCTTCCGTTAGGATCTATGCTTGCGCTAAACCCATAAGAATTCAATTTATTTATAAAGGAATCAATTGTTTCTTCTGCGGAGAGAGAAACATTTGTTTTAACACCATTATTGTTAATAGTTATAAATCCGGCTTGGTAATTAATACCATTAATATCTGCTAGTCTAGTATCTCCGGTTATAAATTCCGAAGTTTCTTCCTCTGTTATCAAACCTTCTGATGTATATTTATTATTATTTTCTAAGTAAGGGAGTAATACATCAACAATGTTTGATGCGCTTGATACTGAATTTGATTTTGCCACATAAGAATTTCCGCTGCCGACAATTGTCAGAGTTGATTTACCGCCTTCAATATTTAAGCTTGCCTGAATACCAAACTGCTGCAGAGTTTGCATAAATGTTTCTACTGTATCATCTGATGATACCATCGCAGTATGCCTTGTTCCATTATTATAAATATAGTATTCTCCGGCAGTTATGCCAAGCTCTGAAAGCTTAGTATCACGGGTTACGGCTGTTTCTACAGTAGAGGTTTCAACTTTATCCAAGTTCTCACTATCATAGATATTTGAGAATACCCACTCTGACGGAGCTATACCGAGTGCAGACAATGCATTTGAAGCAGGCCCTGAGCCTGTATAATTTTCCAGAGTAAGGTTGCCATTAGCCCTGATATTCAAACTTCCATTAGGATCCAGACTTGCACTAAATCCATAGGAATTAAGCTTATTAATCAAAGAGCCGATTGTTTCATCAGCAGAGAGAGAAACATTTGTTTTAACACCATTATTATTAACAGTTATAAAGCCTGCTTGATAAGTAATACCATTAATATCTGCTAGTCTAGTATCACTTGTAATATTTTGTACTACTTCGTCTTTATACCTTATACTGTCAGAAACATATGTATTAACATATTTCCAATCAGGGAATAATTTATCAACAATATTGCTGCCACCTGATTGAGAATCAATATATGAATTATTCTTACCGCTTAGAGAAATAGAACCGTCAGCACCCAAAGATGCAGTAATACCGTGTGAATTTAACATTGAAAGGAAATCTCCAACGGTAGTATCGGCAGTGATAGTTTCAGAAATTCTAACCCCGTTTTCATAAATATAAAAACTGCCTGCCGTAATTCCCAGAGAATTACCGCTTGAATTACGCAAATCGAGCAACTTGGTATCTGCCGTTATAGCAACCTGTGAGGCCCCTTCTTCTGTCATAGAAACAGAAGACATATCATATCTATAGTTCCAGGAAGTAGCACCTATTTTAGTCAAAATATTAGAAGCTGCACTGCTGGAGAGGCCGCTGGTTGAGAGGTAGCTTCCTGTATTTCCGCTCAAATTAAGCTTACCGCCTGATCCTATAGTAAGAGAGATCCCATACGCAGCCAAAGTGCTGGCTAATGACTGCAATGTATCATTGCTGTTAATTTCTATTAAATCAGGAGTAGACTTGCCATTAGTATAAACATAGATTTGTCCGGAAGTTATTCCAAGATTTTTACCTGATGAATCAACGAGCTCTGATAGAGCTGTTGACATTGAAACTGTTGTTGTTGAAAATATTGTCTGCATTATGGCAGTTCCTGTCTGGCTGCCGATATTCCAATCAGTAAGACCCAGCTTATCCAACAAATTACCTGATACAGTATTAAGTACCGAACCGGAATTAGAAGAAATTGATATTACACCGTTAGAATCCAAACTTGTAGTAAAACCGTTGCTGCTTAATAAATCAAGGAATTCACCGATTGTAAAATCAGAAGTAATATTCAGGGTTCGGGAGAGGTTCTGGCCTTCAGGTACACTAATTATACTATTATTAATACCCAGTTCTGATAGCTTTGTATTTCTGGTGATAGGACCATCTGCATATGTTACGAGTGATGAACTTTCATAGCCTGATATTTCTTCATATCCAGAATTTGTTTTTGATAAAGTTTTTGTCGGTTGTGACATATAAGAAATCTCTCCGGTGGTGGACAGACCTGACGTTGGAATTTTTAAAATATTAGCTAATTTTTCCGCGACTTCTGCTATATAATAATCCGAATCATTATTAATGGTTAAATAGCCGTTGCTATATGATGCACCCATGCCATACTCATTTAATTTGTCAATTATATCACCCAGAGTATCGCCACTATCTTGATTTATAATAACTCTCTCACCGGTTATAGAATTTTCTAAGACAAATCCCATAGCGGAAGCTGAAGTGCTCGCAATTATGACATCATCCTCCGTATATTTACGGACTAAAGTTGCTGAAGCACTTGTTGATGTGGAGTATATCGTCTTAGGCACAGCCGCCCCTATAGCAACCAGATGTAAAGCTTCCGTAGAGGCCGCATCAAATCCAACAAGACGATGAGAACCAAGCTCCCACATCTCAATAATACCATCTTTTATTGTAAATGAAATATCATAATTTGCCAGTTTATCAGCAAGATCCCCGAGTGTATCATCGGCTGCAAGAGTTATTTTAGAAAAAGCATTAATTATTCCCGTGCTTTGAATATTGACAGTAATAGAATCTAAGCCCAGATCTGCCACCGTTGAACTGGCTGTTGCAGTAGACCCCAAAGTGACGACAGAGCCACCACCTGGAGTTGTTCCACCACCAGGAATAGTATTTACAGGAGGAACAATAGTTACAGTTCCTCCTCCCGGGAGTGTTGTTCCGCCGCCACCAATACCCGGAATTGTAGGATTTGTACTTATTGTAGTATTTGCCGACTGATTACCTGAGGAGAAACTGGCTGATGCCGGAGAATAGCTCGGTCTAGATGGTGTTGATGGAAGAGTAGCACCCGGCTTAAGAATCTCCCTTACCACACTATTAGAATACATACCCATCGGATTACTTACAACTTGTTTTGTATAGGCTGAGAAGTTAAGAGAATTAAAAAGAGATCCTTCTAGATAAGCATTATTATATTCTGTATTTTTTATGATTATCTTTCCACCGGAGATAGAACCTTCAAAGCCGTATTCTTCTAATACATCAAACAGATCACCTAATGTAGAGGAGGTAGTTATCCCTTTAGTTGCCAATGGTAAATATGAAGCTACATTAGGAGTGTACCGAATTTCAAGTGAGGAATTATCAACCTTGGTGATTCCCAGATCAGACAAAGTTGTCGATTTAGTAGCCACAACAGTTCTATACATTATTGTAGTAGAAGTAACCTTCTCTGCAATTGTAGCAGCCTTACTCAGAGTTTGTACACCAAGAGCTTCCATAACAGCGCCTTCAGCATAAACACCGGTTAAATTATCAAATGTTAACTGTCCTTGATCCAGTGTCACATCAATACCCTCTGCACTAAAAATAGATACAAGATCTGCAAATGTTGTATCTGAAGAAAGGGTCGTTGCAGAAAGAGTATCCCCTGTTCTAGATGATTTAAAAGTAATCTGATAATTATCAGGAGATATCCATTCGGAGACTTTGTCCGTCAAATTTGCATAACTGGTCGAAGAAGATATTGTTTTATATTTAGCTTTTAAGCCCAATGCATCTACCAGAGACCCGCTCAACTCAATATCACCCGTAATTGAAAGTTTCCCGGATGCAAAAGAAGCGGTTATACCTTTACCTTTCAGAGTTGAAATAAAGGAACTAACAGTTGTGTCCTCTTGGAATGTCAAACTAAAGCTGGCAGAACTCAATGTATAACCCGCAATAACAATATCTTTCTCATTTCCCAGAGCCTTAACAATATCTCCAAGAGTAGAGCTTTCCGTTGCAGCAATGAGCTTTGTTGTCGGTGCAATTAAAGCTACACCGGTTACACTTGATGATGAATCCGATAAACCTAAAGCATTTTCAAATGTACTATTACTTATTATCCCGCCAGAAACACTGAAAACACCATTCTCTAATTTTGCAGTAGCATCTGTAGTTGAATTTACCCAGCTAATGACAGTCCCGAGTGTATCTGTTGTATTAAACGTTTTTGTAGATACAGTACCGTCAACAGTAAGAGTAAGTATCTGCTTGCTCTTTATTCCAAGGTCTTCAAGCGTAGTTCCTGTTGTAACAGCTTCTATTATTGTCTGCATACCATATACAGGATTTGATGATGCGTATGCGCCGGTTAATTCTGATGTAAATCCGAATATATCATTAATTTCTTTATTAGCATTAGATGAAGAAGATGACGTAAGAGTAGCATCAGTGATCATAAGTCTTGATGTTGCTGAATCAAACGATGCCTGAACACCTTTATTTTTCAATGCACTAACAAAGCTGTCTATTGTTGTTGTTGAAGAAACCGTAACAGTAACTGTGCCGGCATTGTATACAGAAAATACAACAGCCTTATTGCTTCCAGAAAGTCCTAAGGAGCCAAGTGTAGAAGTTCCAGATGCTTTAACAGTTTCAGATATTTGATATTTTAATGCATCAGACTTGGAATAGGCAGAGTCAGCAGACATATTATCTGAAAGATCTGAACCATATAATTTAGTTAATAAATCTGTACCCTTTCTAAGGCTTTGATTGCTTTCTGAGATTTTACCCTGACTAACAAGATTTTGAACTTCCGTATCTGTTAATTCATCAAATGTTCCGCCATATACAGTTAAAACACCGGTACTAGTATCAAGATTTGCAGTTATTCCCATTGACCTGTAATCGTTAATCAGATCCCCGATAGTCATACCACTGTATATTTTTTCATAATACACATCCCCATTACTATTAGTAACCTTGAAATAACCTGCTTTTACTCCAAAGTCTTCTACAAGACGGGTGTCAATAGTCGCAACCATTTCATTAGTAATAGTTTCCTGCAAACTGTCACCTATAACATTTCCTGACAAAATACCTGAAGTTAATCCAAATGCAGCTGTTACATCATAAGATCCGCCGACAATTACCCCGCCGGATATAGTTACTGTCCCATTATCGTTTAAAAATGCATTCATGCCTGCAGCTTTAAAGCCGTCAAACAAATCTCCAAGCGTACTGGTTGCCGTTAATTTTATTGTAGAAGTTTCATTATTGGAGTTCTTAACAATAACTGTTGAACCATTTGAAATACTTTCATCAGATAAATTCTTGAGCAGGCTGTCAAGGGTAGCCTCAGTTATCTGGGTAACTACCGTATCATAAGTTAAATCACCACTCTGCTGTATATTTGTACTAACATCCTCTGTCATTCCAAGGGCATCTATTAAGTCCGTTGTACCGTCATTTGTTATTACAGCATTTTCAATCTTGAATACACCATTATCATCCAATGATGCAGTAATATTTTTACCCTGCAAGTCTTTTATGAACGTCCCGAGGGTTGTTGTATTATCTATTTTTATTGTATAAGTTGTGTCATTCGCCTCTACTGTTACAGTACCCGCTTTTACTCCCAAATCCGCAACAAGATTTGTATCCTCGGTTGCAACAACTTTATGGGTTATGGTCTCTTGCAAAGAATCACCTATAACATTTCCTGATAAAATTCCTGAAGTTAATCCGAATGCAGCTGTTACATCATAAGATCCGCCTACAATCGCCCCGCCGGATATGGTTACTGTTCCATTATCACTTAAAGAAGCATTCATGCCTGCAGCTTTAAATCCATCAAACAAATCTCCAAGTGTACTGGTTGAATTTAAAGTTATTGTGGATGTTTCATTATTAGAATTCTTAACAACAACAGTTGAGCCGTTTGTAATACTTTCATCTGACAAGTCCTTGAGAAGGCTGTCCAATGTCGCTTCTGTTACCTGCGTAACAACCGTATCATATGTTAAATCACCGCTCTGCTGTATATTTGTACTAACATCCTCGGTCATTCCTAGAGCATCTATTAAGTCCGTTGTACCATCATTCGTTATTACAGCATTTTCAATCTTGAATACACCGTTTTCATCCAGTGATGCCGTAATATTATTATCTTGCAAATCTTCTATAAATGACCCGAGGGTTGTCGTGTCATCTACTTTTATCGTATATGTCGTATCATTTGCTTCTACTGTTACAGTACCGGCTTTTACCCCTAAATCCGCAATAAGATTTGTATCCTCGGTTGCAACAACTTTATGGGTTATGGTCTCCTTCAACGAATCTCCTATAACATTTCCTGTAAGAGGGTTTGAAACCAAGCCAAATGCCGAAGCAACATCATATGTACCGCCGGTTATTTCGCCGCCAGATATAATAACGGTTCCATCGTCATTAATTGCAGCATTTAATCCTGCTGCCTTGAATCCGTCAAACAAATCTCCAAGCGTACTGGTTGAATTTAAAGTTATTACGGATGTTTCATTATTAGAATTCTTGACAATAACGGTTGCACCGTTTGTAAGCTTTTCATCAGATATATCAGTAAGCAATGTATCAAGTGTAGCTTCAGTAACCTGCGTAACAACTGTATTGTATACTAAATCTCCGCTCTGCTGTGTGTTTTTGCTGGCATCTTGTGTAAGACCAAAAGTATCAATCAAGTCTGTTGTACCGTCATTTGTTATCACGGCATCTTCAATCTTAAATACACCATTTTCATCTATGGAGGCATTAATATTTTTATTCAGTAAATCCTGAATAAATTTACCAATTGTTGTTGTATTATCTATTTTTACGTTATAAATAGCATCATTTGCCTCTATTGTCACCGTGCCAGCTTTTACCCCTAAATCAGACATTAGAGTTTGTTCATTTGCTGCTTCATAAGTCGTTTCAGTATCGGTGATTTGAAGTTTTCCGCTCTGATATCCTTCATTTACGCCTTCAAGATGCAAGGCTTGAATTATACCAGTATTATCAATATCATTAATATCGTCAATTCCAATATTTATATTAAAAACTCCAGTATCATTATTAAAACTTGCACTAACCCCTAATTCACTTAATTTATTAATAAATGTCTTAATAGTATCATTCTCACTTATATACAGATTCTGCTGGATACCATTAATATCAATTCCTATATTGCCGGCCTTAACACCAAGATTTCCTAATTTTGAATCAATTGTCGCAGTCGTTGTGGAAACAATTGTTGTAGTATATTTATAACCACTTATAGCCTGTGTCGCAGTAGCAAGATTATCTACTTCTATATCATAAGTAGCTTCTTTTGCATCTGCAGTAGCAATAGCAGATAAGATATCCACATCGGATGATGTAGCGAGGTTCTGCGCAAAGATATCCATAGAGCCTATATTAAACTTAGCATCCGTAACCTTTTCCAAAACAGAACGAAACGACGTAAAAAATGATTTAATATTAGCAACTGCCTCACGGGTCGTTGTAATTAAATCTTTTTCGTCTTCAAGCTCGGTGACCTTCGCCTGCTTCAATGCTACAAGCGATTCAACCCAAGATGATGTATCTAAACCTGATGCTAATCCGCTGAATGAAATCGTCATAAAGCTGCTATCCTGCGCCGTTTGCTAGTCTACCATTAACTCAATAGCTGCACCTATTCTCATATCGGGGTAACTGCCTTGTTTTGAAAGTTTCTTTCTCTTATTTAATATACTATACTTGTGTTTCCAGTTGAAAATATTGCATCGCTATTTTATATACTTAGTATAGCATGGTTTATATGTTTTTACAAGGGGTAGAAAAAAAATTTTATGTGTATCTTGCATTTAAAATAAAACTATGCAATAATTAAATCAAGGTAGGGAGCCTTAACAGAAGTTGGAGTTTTGAATACTTTTATCCTTACCTTTTTGGTATTATGACTAACCCGAAAAAGGATGTCTTTTCACGCAGATGAGTGAATTCAAATTTAACTACGATTTTCTAAGAAAGAACGCAACACCCGGAAGCTGGCGCAGAGGGTATGAATATTATCAAAAGGATATGATTCTTGAATCATATCCTGAAAAGAACTTTTTTAAAGGTAAAGTAAAAGGTAATTATCAGGACTTTTACGTTACCGATTTAATCTTTAAGAAAAATAAAGTCGAAGCTCGCTGTAATTGTCCTTTGAAAGAAGAATGGTGCAAACATTCAGTAGCTATTGCTCTTAAAGCTATTGAGGAAAACGCTTATGAAAAATGGCTGCTGGAAAAATATGATATTCAGCCGGATTTGTCTGATATCAATAATGAATTAACCGAAACTCCTAAAGGAAGCTACATTTTCCACTTTAATCCTAAAAGACGCCAAAACTTCTTTTCAATACTCGTCAGAGACCGCTCTACTAATAAAATAGTAAGATCTCTTGAAACAATTTTAAGAGCATTAATTGATATTCAAAGAGAAAATCCTGATTTTGAACTAAATTCTTCTCAAAAAGCGGAATTAGCTTTGTTCCAAACCCTTTTAAAAATCTCTAAGCAGGATAAAAAAGCAGGCTGGTATGATATTCCGATTACAAAATTCGCTCCGGTCTTTCCTTTGATGGCAGAATTGGATGAAGTCTTGGACGAAAAAACCAAAGAAAGAATCAGATTCACAAATCAGGAATGGAGCTTGAACCTTGATGTATCAACTACATCTGTAAATGGCGGAACAAATATTGTTCTTGAACTCTTCTGGACTCGTCCTGACAAGGATGAAACATATCCGTTTGAAGAGGTTAAGTATTTCTCAAGGCAGATTAAGTGGGGAAGATATAAAAATATTATTTTCCCTATCAATGTTGCGATGAATGAACTTCCGCAAAATATTATTAAATCTACTTTTACGGATCTTAAGGATGCTGACGGAGGTAAGTTTGTATATGAAGAGCTGCCTCACCTCAGAGAGATTATGAATGTAACAATTGCGGAGAATATTTCCAAGTTGTTGATGGATCACAAACCTCCGCTTAATATTGTCACTCTTGGTATTGACTATGATCAATCTCTTAAAGCTTCTCTGGAATTTGATTATTCAGGAGTGAGAGTTCCGTATTCCAAAAGTAATGACAAATCTCCTTATTTATCAGTAAAGAGTCAGGAAGAAGATCTTGTTTACTGGATAAAAAGAGATTATCAGCATGAGCAGATGGCTTATAATATGCTTCTTGCCTGCAAATTTGTTCCTATGCAGACAAACAACCTTGCTCTTGAAAAAGAAAACGCAATTGATTTTTATAACTATTATATCCAACAGGCTGGAGAAGGCTGGAAGTTTGAAGAACGCGACGACATGTCTTTCTTTAAACTTATTCCGGAACCGTTCAAAATGTGTGCAAAAATTGACTTCTCCGAAGAATCAATTGACAGCATGGAAATCCAAATTTACGGTCAGGTTGGAGATGAGGTTATTAACTTTGACGATATTTACGAAACTATTCAGAACGGCGAGAAATATGCACGTGTACGTAGTTTAGGTTTTGTGGAATATCCGGCGCAGAATATTTATCAGGTTATGCGTTCTTTTAACTCTTTTGATGCGTACAGAAACAACGAAAACAAATTCCTTGTTAAAACTTACCGCGTAGGTTTGATATCAGAGCTCCAGAACCAAGGTTTTGAACTTGTTATGAGCGAAAAGTTCCAGAAATTCTGGGAGCAGATTTCTACATTCTCTACTACATCTGAAGGTGTGGAATTGCCAAGCGGGGTTAATGCCGAGTTTCGTGAATACCAGATTAAGGGTTTCCATTGGCTCTGGTTCCTGTATCAATACGGTTTAAACGGAATTCTCGCGGACGATATGGGTCTTGGTAAAACTTTGCAGGCCTTGAGTCTTTTACAAAAAGCAAAAGAAGTCGACGGTCCTCAGCCTACATTGGTTATAGCTCCAACTACGGTTGTGTTTAACTGGGAGGCTGAAATTCAGAAATTTACTCCGGGCTTAAGTTGTCTCAAGATTTCCGGAGCTGACAGAAAAGATTTATTCAAAAAGATTCCTGAGTACGATATTGTAATCACAAGTTATGCGCTTGTAAGAAGAGATATTGCAAAACTTAAGAAATACAAATTCAGGTATGTAATTCTTGATGAATCTCAGAATATTAAAAATGCTATTTCTCAAACAGCGCAAGCAGTTAAAACACTTGAATCGGATCACAAACTTGCTTTATCCGGTACTCCGATTGAAAATAAGCTGGAAGAGTTATGGTCTGTATTCGATTTCTTGATGCCGGGATTTTTATTCAATGTTGCGGAGTTTAATTACAGATATGTTGCTCCGATTATGGAAAGACAGGATAAAACAGTTGAAAAGCGTTTGAAACTCCAAATATTCCCGTTCATCTTGAGACGTATGAAAAGAGACGTTGCAAAAGACTTGCCGGATAAAGTGGAAAATATGGCATACTGTGAACTTACCGACGAGCAGAGAGATTTCTATCTTGAAGTTCTTGACAGCACTAAAGAAGAACTCTTTAAGAGTATTGAGCTTAACGGTCTGGAAAAGAGCAGAATGTCTATATTCTCTGCGCTTCTCAGACTCCGTCAAATCTGCTGTCACCCTAAACTTTATGACAAAGAACACGTTAAAGGTGTTATGAAGTCAGGTAAGTTTGAATACTTGAAAGGTATGCTTGAACAAATTATTCAAGAAAAACACAGAGTTCTTTTATTCAGCCAATTTGTAGATATGCTTGATATTATCAAAGGATGGCTGGAAAGAGAAGGTATTCCGTATGAATATCTGACAGGTAAGACAAAAGACAGACAGAAAGCAGTTGAGAACTTCAACAATAACCCGAACATTCCGATATTCCTTGTAAGCTTGAAAGCCGGCGGTACTGGTTTGAACCTGACGGGGGCAGATTATGTTATCCATTATGACCCATGGTGGAACCCGGCTGTTGAAGATCAGGCAACTGATAGAGCGTATCGTATCGGGCAGACTAAGAAGGTATTTGTATACAGACTTATTACCAAGAACACTGTTGAAGAAAAAATTCAGAAAATCAAAGGCAGAAAAAGAGACCTTGTTGACAGCGTAGTTTCTATTGACAGAAATATTACAAAATCTCTTACTATGGAAGATTTGAAAGACATCTTCTCAGTAGATTAATACCTTAATCAGATTTTTCTGTCTGACCTTTCATGACAAGCTTGAGTTCGACCCTCCGGCTTTTGCCGTAATCTTCCTTTCCGTTAACTAATACAGGATCTGAGAAGCTTGCACCTTCTACAATAATCATTTTTCTTAATTTATTCCCGTTTTCTTTGTTATACGGAGTATTTGTCATATAGTTAGCAACCTCAAAAGCACGGTTAAGCGATAATTCCATATTCTTCATATACTGTTCGTCGTCTGAATATGTGCCTTTAAAGGTTTGGGAATCCGTGTGCCCCTGTATGATAATCTTTGCAATATGGTTTTTAAGATAATCATTAGAAAATATTGAGTTTAAATAAACAGGCGCAAACTTATCAAGATAAGCTTTTCCCTTGTTTGAAAGCTTGTAGCTGTTAACCTCAAAAAGTTCCAGATCAGAAATCTTCACTACGCCGGATGCCGGATCAATACTTGCTTCAATATTCTGCTCTCGAAGCGTTTCCTGCAAACTTTTTGCAGCATTTTCTTTAGCTATTTCCTGCTGGAATTTCTGATAATGGCTGGTCATATATGTATAGAAAAACAGTACAATAAACACAAGAACAAGCCCGGTCATCAAATCTGTCATCGTGACCCAGAATATATTATTATCCGAATTATCTTCTGTTTTTGGACGTACTCTCATTTGTATTGCCTAAAAAAGTTTATCTACTACATCTCCGCCCCCGGAGCCTTTATCCATAGTTTCGTTTAATTTGTTTAAACTATAGAGTATATTTTCAAGATATGGAGTTGTCATTTCGCTGATTGATTTTGAAACTGCTTTTGCAAAATCCTCCGGCAAAGCTTTAAGAATTTTTTCGTTGCTTACATTTTGAACTTTTGATTCTTTTACCAAATCAAGCAGGAATTGTTCACTTGTGCAGACATCAAATAATCTTATAAATTCTTTTTGGATTAAAAGATAGTATTTTTTACATTTTCTGTTATATAGAATTTTTTCAACAAATATAAACAGAAGTGAAAAACCTACCGCAAAAACAGAACAAAGTGCAGCAATCTGGATATTTGCCATAAGACTTGTTAAGGATTTTTCGGCGTTATTTGCGGCAAAATCCAACCCCGCAAAGGCGATAGCCATTTTTAAGAATGTAAAAAACGGACCTAATCCGGTTAAAAGAGTCGGCATTACCTGTATAAATTTGTGGTTAATGTTTGAATTAATAAGAGATTCTTCATTAAAAAAGTAAGAAGAATCAATTGTCAAATATATTTCCGGAGAAAAACTTCCGGATGTGTTCGTTTTCTGATTAACAAATATTTTTTCAGGAAATACAAGAGCTTTCTTAAAATCCTCCCAGCTTGTTGATGTATAAGAATTATTTGTCATAAATTCGTCAAGCTGAGGAAAGCGGTATGAAATCTCCTTTTTATTTAAAGATTGAAGAAAAAGATAAACAGCCTTAAGATTTTTTTCAATTCTGGTATAATTCTTTAGCACTGTCATTATAAAAAACAGAAAAAACACTGTTATGATAAGTATTGCAGGTTCAGTAAGTATCCCGATTATCGTCATAAATCAAACTCCGTAAATCTCTTCACAATAAATTATATCATAAACCGTTTAGATTATTTAACTATTAAGAATTTTGAACTATAATAATAAAAGTTATAAGGAAGATTAGTAACAGAGTATGGAATGTCCTAAATGCCACACCAAGCTTGATGATAATCAAACAGTATGTCCTAAGTGCCATAAGGTCATATATCTTGAGTGTCCGAATTGCCACAGCCTTAGTGAAACTCCGGTTTGTGAAAAGTGCGGCTATACAATTGTGGTAAAATGTTCCAAATGCGGTAAAATTAATCCAGTAACAAAAGAACTATGCACAAAATGCAAATTCCCGGTTAAAACCAGTCTTGCTTATCAGGAATGCGAAACAGACGATTTTGCCTCAATTGCAATAAAGTTCGGTTCTCTAAAAAATATAAGACGTTTACTAAAATCTCAGGAACTGTATTCCAAATTTTATTTTAAGCTTAAAAATCTACTTTATGCTCAGTTAAAAGGGGTTGAGTGCAATTTTATAACATATGGCGATACTTTTGTGGTTAATATGTGTAAGGAACTTTCCTTTGCAACCTCCTCTAACAAAGCCGTCAGGCTTGCAGTGAAGATAGTTAACGCATTTTCCGAATTAAACAACAACATAATTGAACAGCTTAGTTGCCCGTTAAATTTGACTTTGACCATAGTTAAAAAATCTGCGGAAGGTTTGCAGGATTTAACGGTTTATGAAAATAATGTGAAGCTTTTAAATATAAAAAAGAACAATAAAAGATATCTGAAAGGACTGCAAATTATTCTTGATCAGGAGGTCTGCGATAACGTCGGTAAGGATTACAAAACAGACTCTCTTTATTCAATAGAGGAAAACGGCAAAAGTATTATGTTTTATGAAATTGTACTTGAAAGCTATGTTCTTCCTCCTTCAAAAGACGAAGAGACTGTTGCTGCTCCTGCTATAGAAAGAACAATCAAAAAAGAAACTAAAGCTGTTGATGATAAAGATTTATATTCATTTAAAGTATTTGATATAAATGCAAAATGTACTTTCGACAGAATCCACTCAAACGCCGTTTTTACCAAACTCTCGTCTCTGGATTTTGATAAAAAGGACAAAATCCTTTCATTAAGAGTAAATGAAGAATTTAAGCCAAATACAGCAGAGCTTGTTAATTTCTTTGAAAAACAGGACTTTAATGTACTGCAGATAATATGTAGGGAAAGTTCTAACTACAAGCCTTGGGGATTTTTTGATACTCTTATAAGAGAAGCTTTTAAACTCTCTTTTCATAACAAATTTAATCAGGAAAAAGCCCCACAGTCTCATAAAGAGCTGTATGATCTTGTTATGAACAGAGCTGTAAAGGCAATGTCTCCTGAGGATGCAAGATTTGCTTATATGGAGTATATAGGAAAATTTCTGTCATCTTTGAAAAAAACAGTTATTCTTGTTGACGGATTTGAATATCTGGATGATACTTCTATTCAAACTTTGGAACTTTATTTTGACAGATTTAAAAACGTAAAAACGAACTTTGTTTTTCTGACTTCCAATAAGTGTTCTGTTCATTCCAAGATAAAAGGGCTCTTAAGAACGCCTTTCTATACGGAAATCACGCTGAAAGCTTCTCCTATGGATTCACTGCTCTCAAACCTTAAGTCGGATGCGGCAGATTTTATACAGTCATTCTATTTTGAAAAAATTAAAGAAAATTTTGAAGGTTCGCCTCTATATTTTAATAATGCAATAAAATATCTTGAAGAAACAGGGGTCTTGCTTGATTTTGATAATAAATTAATAATAAAAGGTAAGAAATCAGTAATCCTTCCTGCCGGCTTAAAAGCACTTTTGAAAGCCAGAATAAAGCATTTGAGCAAGAATATGGATCTATCTTTGATACTTGCTTATTCGGCGCTTTTATCTCCAAGATTAGATATGGCAGTTCTTGCTGCTCTTGAAGTAAAAGATATTGAAAAAAACGCTGCTGTATTGGAAAAATCCGGACTTGCCCGTGTTAAGGATGGTTTTATCTATATAAATAATTATAATTTGGTTTCAGACATAGTTCTTTCAGCATTAAGGAAAGATATTTTAGAGTTTTTATGTAAAAATATTCTGGCAAAACTCGGAAAAGGACTTGATGATACAACCTCCGCACTTATAATGGGCAAACTTTCCTGCTTTAAAGAAGAGTACCTTTTACTCTGGCGCAATTCCCAGTTTAGTATGAAGACGGGGGATTATGATGCGTATTTGAAAAACTGTCTCGGATTCTTATCTCTGGTAGAGCATATTAGTGACAACATAAGTCCGGAAGATATTGAAAATAACAAAAAAGAAGTTTACAGCAATATTTTAATGTGTTTGTACAGTTACTCTCCGGCTAAAATTTACTATATAGAAAACCTGCTTCTTGCTGATGCCATAAAAGACGGAGATGATGAAAAAATTGTTAAACTCTCAAACCTTATGCTGCAAGGAGCCTTGATATCTTCAAATTATACGGACGCGCTTGCTCTTTTACATAATATCCTTTCAAGAATGGAAAACCCTGTTATGCTTGTAGACGGCGCTGTTAATACAAAATTTCTTTTGCTTTCCCTTGTAAATATTGAGATTCTCTATAATATAGGTGATTTTCGACAATGTGCCGATACTGCAGTCGAAATACTGGAAGTGCTTTCTCCTGAAATATTGGATAAAGTTAAGCCCGCAAGTTTTTCGGCAAATCTCTTTGTATCGCATATTCTTGAAACATTCAGACTCGCCGGATTTGCTAAACTTTATCTTTTAGACAGCGATATAGAAGCTTTCTTTGATAAGATTAAAGCCTCTTTAAACGCAGAATTGCCGGAAAAAGATTGTATATTAGCTATTAAAGATTATCTTGCCGGTAAAAACTATGCTCCTTCCAATATTGAAGAAGCTTCTCCGTTTTCTAAGGTTATTTTCCTTATCTTGCAGGAGTTTTCTGTGCTTAAAGACGATTATAAACGTTTTGCCCAGAATGTATATCAGGCAAAACTGCTTGCCGGAGACCTTCATCAGTATGAAATTGAACTCTTCTGTGATCTTTTAATAGCTTATTCTTATTCAAAAATAGGTATCGAAAAGAAAGCACTTTCAATTTATACCGATGTTCTTGAAACGGCTGAAAAATCCGCAATGTTTAATATTCTTGCACTTGCAAGGTACTTTATCTCTATTCTTAAGATTTCATCAGGCAGTGTTGAAGAAGCTCTGCTTTTAATCAATGATACGCTCGCTCTTCTTCAAAAGTACAATAACCAATCAAAGATTATGTATGTACTTTTTGAAAAACTCTATATTCAAACTGCAAAAGACCTGAATATTTCCGCAGTAGATGTAGAGACAGAAGAGCAAAAACTTCTCTCTGCCAATACAGATAATTATTTAAATAGAATTTTGAATTAGTGTTTCTTTTCGCAAAGGCTTGGAATACCGATAAATGCTAAGTAAAAAACACAACCTAGTAACACTACATTAATAATTTCCATTTTAGACTCCTTTCCTAAACGTAAGTCTCTAATTTCTTAATTCCACATTTTTGAATTTTAATAACACTTTTTTGAAAAATTGTTACAATTCTTTACAATTCATGGTTTACATTAGTTATTCTTTGAGTGTACAATCATGTCAGGAGGCTTTATCTTGTCTAAAGGCTACGAAAGTTTTAATAATTCCGAAACATCATTCAGAAAATCCACACTAATCCAGGAAAGAATAGGTCTTGTATCATCTCATATGTACAAGCAGTTTTTGGACTACCAGCACGCAACGTTGAATACTACAGAGATTTTTGCGGAAATGATTGAGGATTTAAAAGCTATCGCCGATTCTCTTAAACAGTCGTTTTCTTCACGCGGAATAACGACTGAAAATATCTATGTAGAGCACGATAAGGAAAAAAGCGTTGTTATTATAAATATTCTCTGGCATACCATCAGTCTTACTACAAGATGCAACTATGAGCCTCAGGCTTTGTTCAGAGAAAATAATCCTCCAATGTTTTCCGGTCGTATAATGGCGATTAACGGCGATTACAACGAACTTATGGAAGGAATTACTTCCCGCAAGGATATGATGGAAAGGCTTCTGGATAAAGAAGTCGCCTCATTGTTTGTTCCTGCCGATAAAACCCAGAATTCCATCTTTAAGATCAGACACCTTTCAAACAGAGAGTTTTTCCTAAACTCTTCCGATGCATCAAGAGAATTTGTACTGAAAGTTGTTGAGACTATTTGCGGCGGCGGATTGTACCACGAAGAAGGTACAAGAAAAAGTTTTAATATCTAGGTAATACAATAATCACATCTGCAGTTTTTAATATAATGGAGTGAATAATGCATATAACGGTTAACGGAAAACGTGTAGAGCTGGAATATGAAATGTCTTTAGGAGAGTTTGTGCAGGACAGAAACCTGAACGGAATGTTTGCCATTGAAAAGAATCTTAAAATTATTAACAAAGAAGATTATTCAACCGAAATCCTTCACGACGGTGATTCTTTAGAAATCGTCGGCTTTGTAGGCGGGGGGTAAAGGTTCTTGAGATGAACAGATACGCAAAAAACAATTTATCTAAAGAAGTTCAAACGAAGCTTCTGAACTCAAAGGTTCTTGTTTGCGGCTGCGGCGGGCTTGGTTCCGGCGTGATAGCAAATCTTGCGGGGCTTGGCATCGGAACTCTCGGTCTGTGTGATTTTGATAGAGTAGAAATAACAAACTTAAACCGTCAGTTTGTTCACAGATATGAAAATATAGGCAAATATAAGTCTGAATCCGCCAAAGAATGGATTAATGCCTATAATCCGGAGATTGAGGTTATAACCTACTCGGAACCTGTGTCCGAAAAAATGTTTCCGGACTATGATCTTGTTGTGGACTGCACGGATAATTTTAAAACAAAATTTCAACTTAATGATTTTGCTCTTAATACGGATAAACCTTTTATTCATGCCGGTGTAAGCGGGATTAACGGGCAGATTATGAGTATTATTCCTCATAAAACAGCCTGCTTAAGGTGTGTTCTTGATGAAACTCAGGACGAGCCGGAAAATTCGGGTGTTATCTCTCCCGCTGTTTCTGCAATAGCATCCATTGAAAGCCTTGAAGTTTTTAAACTCCTGACCGGAGAAGGAGAACCTCTTTTAAATAAAGTACTTTTTGTGAATTTTAAAGAGGGTTCATTTAGAACAATTAATTTCTCAAAAAATCCGCACTGTATTTGTTAAACACTTTGTTACAAACCTATTGATTCTGATTTTTTTTTGTGGTTATTTAATATCAGGCAGATCATATCCTCTTGGGTCTGTCTGATATAAGGGTTAAGCGGCTAAATCCTTATGAATGTTGAATTATAAAGAAGGAATTTGAAAATGTTAAAAATCAGATTAAAAAGATTAGGCGCTAAAAAAGCTCCTACATACAGAGTTATCGTTATTAACTCAACAACAAAAAGAGAAGGTAAACCTGTTGAAGAATTAGGTTACTACAATCCTAAAACTAAAGAAATGAAATTAAACAAAGAACACGCACTTGAATGGATTAAAAAAGGTGCACAGCCTACTGATACAGTCAAATATCTTATTGCAAACTGCAATGATGACGGTTCTTTGAACTACAAAAAATCTGAAAAAGTTAAATTATCTAAAAAAGCTCTTGCTAAGAAAGCTGAAGCAGAAGCTAAGGCAGCAGAAGAAGCAAAAGCTGCAGAAGAGGCTGCAAAAGCAGCAGCTGAAGCTGAAGAGGCACCTGCTGAAGAAGCTCCGGCAGAAGAAGCAGCTCCGGAAGCTTAGTTTAGATTACAAAAAATATAAAAATCCTCCGTTAGACACAGTACTGTCATCCCGAACTTGTTTCGGGCTCTTGAGAAAAACAAGTTTAGAAAATGTACATTATTTACGGAGGATTTTTTTGAGCATATTCTCTGCCCAGCCTATCATTTCAGGATACCGGGTTGTATCATGTCCGAGCCTGACCCATTCTCTCTTATTTTGGAGCAAATTTCCTATTTTATTTACTCCTTTGTACAGAAATGAATACATTCCTGTTCTGTCGGCTCCGGCTCTGCAATGGAGGTGGGCTTTCCCGTTTGAATCTTTTATGTTTTTAATCAGATTAAGAAACTCAAAGACTTTCCCTTCATCAGGAGAAGCACTCACTGACGGGATATTGTGATATTTCATTCCGAGATTTTCCACAACTTTTCTTTCGTCAAAATCCAGTTTTGGATTATGCATTGTTCTGAAATTAATAATATCAGTAACCCCGTTGGCTTTCAGCCACAAAAAATCTTCTTTCATCGGCTGGGCTGAGCGAGAAAGATATTTATCTACTTTTGCGTAATTTTCAGGGATTCCTCTGAAAACAAGTATTGTTGGTTGGATTTTCATAACACACTATTCCTTTTTTTCAAATTATATCATAAAGAATAATTTTTTATAAAGGTCTCTGCTTCTTCTCTGGTTGTAATATCACCGTTTAATTGTGCTTCTTTAAGCTGCGAGATTATTTCACCGAGTTTCGGAGACTGGGAAATCCCGAGAATTTCCATAATCTCGTTTCCGTCAATGAGTTTTGGAAGGGGTTTTAAAGTATCTTTCTTTTCAAGATAGAAATTCATAAGCTTGTCTAAACCTTCGATATTACTTTTAATCATCTCTTCTGTTATTGCCGGCCCCCTTGCGGAGAGTCTGTCTGCTTTTGCAAGAATAATATTATCAATGACGTTATTTCCCATTTTCCTCAGGTACCGCATCATAACCTTGTCGTTTAAATCCGGTGCTGCAATGACGCTTGAGGGATAAATATGGTACTTTATCATTTGTGAAATATATTCAATTTGTTTTTTAGAGAATTTTAAATCTCTTAGAAGCGGAATACACATTTTCGATCCGACTTCATCATGTTTTATAAAACGATGGCGGGCGTTGCATTCTGAGCATTCAGGCTTGTTATAAAGACAGTCAAACTTATCGCACCTGCCGTTTTCAATAGTCCAGGTGGAATATTTCCCGATATCGTGCAGAAATCCTGCTAATTTGAGATGATTAATCCTCGGAAAACCTCCGAAATCAATCCCGTCCATGTGTTCTTTTGCTTCCGGCGGAAGCTCTTCGTAAAGCTTTTCAATATTACTTACCGTTTCAAGTACGTGGTGGAATAAATCCAAATGGTGGTGTGTGTTCGGCGGGACAAGCTTTAACTCTTTCACACAAGGAAAAAGCCTTTCTAAAATCCCGCAATCGTCCATCAATGCCAGAGTCTTAGCACAAAAATCTTTTTCTTCCCTACATTTACCCCTACCCCCTCCGAAGAGTTTCATTAATTCATAATGAATTCTCTCCTTGGCTGGTTCAAGCGCAAGCGGTAAATACTTGGTTATTCCTTCTTTCAATTCGTCTGTCATATCAAATCCGGTTGTGGCCAAAAACCGGAAAGCTCTTAAAATCCTTAGAGGGTCATCTTTGAAGTTTTGTTCTCTTATGGGACGGAGTTTTTTGTTTTTAATATCTTCTATACCACCTGTAATATCGATAAACTCATCCTTTTGCAGGTCATAAGCTATTGCGTTTATTGTAAAATCGCGTCTTAAAAGATCTTCTTCAATAGAATCTCCTTCTATTTCAGATATATCAAGGAAATTGAGCTTGTCATTGAGAACCACTCTGTAGATTTTGTTTACTTCATCAAGAACAATAAAAGTTCCGTCAAACCTATTTGCTATTTTCTTTGCAAACTCTTCTGCGCCTTTTATTGCAATATCACGGTCAAGTATTTCCTTTTCGCCGCCAATGAAAAAATCACGTACAGCGCCGCCTACAAGATATCCTTTATTAAGTTGTGAAATAATAAAATCATCCCTGATATTCATAAATAATATTCCCTAATCCGACAATTACGGCGGTTTCTGCTTTCAGAATCAAGTCGCCGAGAGTTAAGAGAGGAAGATTCATTGCTTTGAATAAATCAAATTCTCTCTTAGAGAACCCGCCTTCCGGTCCGATAATTACCAGAACTTTTTCACCTTTTTCTATTTTATTTTTTGTAAGATATTGTTTTAAGGATTCGTCCGCTGAGCGTTCTGCAAAAACAATTACTTTATCAAACTTATTTTCAAGCACTTTTTCAAGAGTGGTTATATTATAGCAGGTCGGCATTTTAGCTCTTTCACATTGTTTTGAGGCTTCATACATAACCTTTTGCCACTTTTCCTGCTTTTTAGCCAGTACTGACTGATTCAGCGCACAATTGTCCGTAATAACCGGATAAACACCTCTTACACCAAGTTCCGTAGACTTTTCCATTATTGTTAACTGGGCATCGCTTCTTAAAGGGGACTGCGCCAGATATAAATCAAACTCAAGATCTCTTTTGGACGGGTAAAATTTTTCAATATTACAGATAATTTTTGAGGAATCAATATCTGTTACGACGGTTTCATATTGGATTTGATCTTCATCAATTAAAAGCAGCTTTTCTCCCCGTCTAATCCTCAAGGCTTTTGCAAGATGACGGTAGTTTTCGCTGTCCGTTATGGTAATTTGATTATCTTTTTTATCTTCCGATTTAATAAAAAAATGCGGCATGTTACTGACCTCTTTGCAGTTTTCTCAGTTTATTGAACTTAAACATAAGATTAGTAAACATTATTGCACATAAAATTATAGCTGAAACAATTAATCCGTACCAGAACCCTGCAAGGTTGAACTTAAAATGCAGAGCAAGTACACAGCCTAGAGGAATTGATACAAGCCAGTAGGCAATAAAATTTGCAATCATAACGATTCCAGTTTGTTTTAATCCCCTGAAAATTCCCGCAAGAGTTACCTGCAGCCCGTCAAATACCTGGAAGAAGCAGAGTATATACATAACTGGAATACCTACTTCTATAAGATGTAAATCTTTTGTAAACAGACTAATTAATATTCCAGGAAAAGCCGCTACAAAAAGAGCGCTTGCTGTCATAAAGGCAACAGACATTCCCATCGCAACGTAAGAATACCGCCTTAAAGAAAACAGATCCTTTGCTCCGTTTGAAAAGCCTACCTTTACGGCTGCAGCGTTAGCTATGGCGAGCGGAACCATAAAGGATACCGTAGTTATTGTGCAGACGACATTTTGAGCTGCCGCATAAATTCCATCTACCCTTCCCATAATTACCGTAATACTGTTAAATGCTACAAATTCTATTAATATTGCAAGCGAAGACGGCACTCCGACCTTTATTAAGTCTTTGTAGTAATTCTTGTCTTTATGGTGTTTAATTTTTACCTTTTTATAACAATATATAAAAAGTACAATTCCCATAATATATCTTGTTGCAAGTGTTGCAACGGCCAAACCTATAGCACCCATCCCGGGTATCGGACCAAACCCAAAGACAAAAGCTATATTTAAAAACAGGTTAACAAATATACAGATTACGGTCAGAATATTAGGGAATACTACAATTTCAAATGCCTGTAAAAACTCTTTTGCCATTGTGTGCAGATATGCACCAAAAGTAGAGAATGCTGTAACAAAGAAATAATCTTTAATAATCGGGTTTAATTCTTGTGAAAACCCAAATTTATCTATAAAAGGTATTGAAGCCAGAATAATTACCGAAGCTAAAACAGAAAGTACTGCGGTGAACTTTAAAGACGGATAAAAGTATTTTTCCGGTTCCTTGTTTGCACCTCGGTAGTTAGAAAGAATCGGAGAAATACTGGTTAAAACCCCGATTCCGAATGTCATAATGCAGTTAATAATAGCCGTTGCGATACTTATAGCTGCAAGTGTATTAGTTGAATGTCTGCCTGCAACAATAACATCACCAACCCCGATTAGTATAAAACCAAGATTCCCAAGTATAACGGGGCAGGCTAAGTGTAATATGTCTTTAATATAAAACCAATTCTTTTTAAACATAATATCTCTATTCTAACCCAAAGAATGTTTTTTTGTTCTATCCGGTTATTACAAAGACTTGTATTTTGTAACAAAATATAAAGTTTTGTAAAAAAATGTAACAGAATCCTAAAGCTTTTAGAAAAAATGCCGTAATACATAGTAAAGAAACGAAAAAAAGGAAAGGAGACTTACATTATGGGTATGTCAGCATCACAAGCAAGGTATTTAGGGTTAATTGCAAGACAGTCAAATTTGGAGTATCAAGGACAGCAGATCAACCAGGAAAGAACAGTTCTTTCTCAACAAAGTACAGCTTTGTATAACAGCTTATTAGCTATGCAGGTTCCGACACCTCCATCAACAAGTGATTTTACAACAGTACAATACTCAGGTTCTGACGGTGCAACTAATTTTACTTTAGGTAATATTAAACCATCCGCCGATGGGAACTCTTATATTGTCGAAAAACAAACTACTCAAGTGGGAGATGCACTTTCACAAAGGTATAGTTCTGCAATAGTAACATCTCCTTCCGCAAATCTAACAGGGAATTTGCTTGATTCAAGCGAAACTACAACAATGCAGCCAATTGATGCCTATGAAGCAAAATCTAATTATGAAGAGGGTGACCGCTTCCTAATCCATAATCCGGATGTCAATGCGGATAACTTTGGTGACGGCGAGTACTACACCCTTGAAAATGGCCGCTATGAAAAAGCAACATCATATGAAGAGGGCAAAGATTACTATAGATTGAACAATCCGGAAGAAGAATTTACTCAAGATGTTAATGTGCCTGTAAATCAAGTATCCGAACCGGCTTACAACACAATATCTTCTATTGAAAACCTATTTGTAAAAACCTCTTCTGGAAACTGGAGAGCTGCAACAGTAGATGATTTTACCAAAGTTGAAGGCGGCTATCAGTATAAATCAGGTTTAGAATATTTTGTCAGAGGACAGGGTTCAGATGAAATTCCTAACCCTAATCCGAATTCTTACACTATCGCAGGTAATACTGCCTATACATTTGAAGAAGCAAAAAATCTCCCTCAATATCAAGATCTAGGTTGGGGCGGCTATGAGCAAGCTATTCTCAATACCTTTGGCGACAACTATGATACAAATGATTTTATGGTTTACTTTACAACTTCCGATAGCGGGGCTGTAGTACCGCACTTCGCTCTTGCTCAAGATGTTCAAGGCTCCGATGACAGAGCTGTGGTATATGACTATATGGCAAATGGTACATATACATTCACTGAATCTATTGAAGGATGCGAATTAACCTTTGATACATCAGGAAGAATTACTTCTATGTCCCAGCCGGTAAGAGATTCTCAGGGTAATATTACAGGTTATACCGAAATACCATTAGAAGCAGCTACTGTTACAGATGAATTAGCATATCAGGATGCTTATGCACAATACGAATACGCACAGTATGAGTATGATAAAGCTCAACAGGAAATCAATGCTAAAACTGAAATTATCCAAAAGGAAGATAGAAACCTTGAATTAAAACTCCAGAGATTGGATAACGAAAGAACTCAGATAACAACAGAAATTGAAGCCGTTTCTAAGGTAATTGATGATAACATTGAAGCTTCATACAAAACATTCTCCGGCTAAGTGCTACGCACGTAAACAAGTCTGCCTCAAAGGTGAATCTACAAACTGGAAACGAATCAGAGCTACGCAGGCAGACAAGAGTAAAAATGAAAGAAAGGATAAAAATACAAGAAAGACACTCCATATCTAGAATCCCCTGTTAAGGGACACATATAGTCGAAAATGATCGAGAGCCCCGAAGAGGGGCTCTCGAGTTTTGTAGGGAGACAAAAGAAGCGGGCGTGGGGTCTAGAGTAATATTATTATGTCATCCTGAAAAAATGTTGAGACAATAAATAATCGAAGGTTATGCACCCAAAAATGCGACTGTATTCCTTTAGCAGCCAGAGGTAAATGAATTGTGTTAAAGATCTCCTTCCCTGGTTAGGGAAGGTTGGGATGGGTATTAGTCTTTATAATTCTATATAATCAACACCCACCTCAATCCTCCCTCACAAGGGAGGAAGATTAGCAATGATGAATTTGTCATGGATAGTAGTGTAAAGAGGTACGGGAGAATATCAGGCATTTTTCTGTCGAAAAATGCAGCAGTGCGTGCTTTCTTTTTCTTTGGGTACATTTCTTTTATAACCACACTTCACCATTCACAATTCACGAGCCATTGACACCTCACCCTCCCCTCTCCTCAAGGAGAGGGTAATAATTTCCAATTCACGATTCACGAGCCATTGACACCTCACCCCTCCCCTCTCCTGTAAGGAGAGGGAGAAATAATAAAATTTTATTGACTATTCCCTCCCGTTATTTTACGATAAAGTAAACTTGATATAGGGAAACAACGGTGAAAATCCGTGACTGTGCCGCAGCCGTTATAGCCGGAATACCTTGATTTTAGCAATACTTCGAGTCAAAGTATTGTTTGGTTTTTGGAGATTTTGGAGCGGCAGAGGGTATAAAAAGGGTTAAAGATTGTCGAATCCGGTCCAAAATGTTAATAAAGTAAATTCAGGTACATGTCCGCACGGACTAGCTCCGGGTGCTTGTCCTGTCTGCTCAAAAATGGGCGGAGGGGGCGGCAGGGTCGGAGAACGCCCTCAAAAGCCCGGCGAAATGAGTTATCATCAGTGTGCAATGATTGGTGCAATGATGAGGGCAAGGGAACAGAGGTTGGAAGCTCACGAACAGAACCTTGAAAAACATTTGGAAGCGCTTAAGAATTTTGAAAATACTATGGCTAAATTGGCTGCCAATATGCAGGAATTCGCTCAAAGGATTTCTAATAATATTCTTTTAAAACCGGCTGCATTTGTAATAAAAAATATAGCCCTGCCGGTTGTTAATTTTATCAGAAACATTCCGCTTGCTGTGGCAAACTTTGCTGAAAAAATTGTCGCTTTAAAGGAAAAACTTGTTGATATTACAGATAAACTCAATGCAATTTTTGGCGAAGCAAAGGCTTTTGTCGAAAAGAAGGTTTCAGAACTTGTAAGCGCTTTAAAATCTAAGCTTGAAGGTTTATTTAAAATTTTTAAACGAAATAATACAGATGACGAAGATACTAAGATAGATGACGATAAACGAATTTTTAACCTAAAAACCATACTACACAAATTAAGACGGAAGAAAAAAGATGAACGCAGTACCGAAGATAGATAATGATGCCGAGTCCAGAAGACTCCAGCGCAATATGACAGACACTCAAAAGAAAAATAGCAATAGTATAAAGGAAGGCAAGATTGTTAACGCTTTTGTGAAAGATCCACTGCTTTCTTTGGACGAAACAATTGATACTCTTGTGATTTCAGATACGCAGATAGATTTACCTCAGAAAGTTTATGAGAAGGAGGAGAAAAAGAATACGGCACTTCTTCCAATTTGCGCGGCAACAACAGGTGTTATGGCTCTTCTCGGCGGATTTACTTATATGGTTAAGAGTTTTTCCAAGAACCGGCTTGAATCTACTAAGGAATATCTGCTTCCGGGGATAACAAGAAACCACTGTATTAATAATGAAATTCATCAGAGCATATTCAGTATGATTCAGTCTCCTAACAGAAAAACAATACTTGCTTCTTTAGGGGTTATAACTCTCGGTGCGATGGCTTTTATGGGGAAAATCTTTATTGACGGATTTAAAGAAGTTTGGGTTAAAAGACGTGAGGCAGATATTCAGAAAAATTTGCAGGAAAATTTAATTGCGGTTGAAACCCAGTCCTTTGCAGGCAAAAACCAGATAATAAGGAGTATGCTCTCTTCTAAGGCCAAAATTTTTAAATCAGAGTTGGAGAATAACACTTCTTTTAGAGGGAACAAGGGTAAAGAGGAAAAGGGCAAAAAAGATTCAGGGTTAATGATTCCTCTGATAGGAATCGGGCTTGCAACTCTGGGCGGAATACTGGCTTTAGGCTATTTTTCAATGAGGAATATAAGAAAAAGCGAAGAATTTATTAAAAAAGGAATAGATAATACTAAAATCGGTCTGGATAATTTGATAAAAGAATTTAACGCAGGGAAGGGCATTAACCCTGTTCAAAACCACGAAGGACAAATTTTAACGGGAAAAGAGGCTTATAAACATGTTATGGAAAATATGCTTGAGTCGATTTACGCAAAGCCTGCCGAGATTGAAGAATACGTTAACAAAATGAATTTACCTCCGGAAGAAAAAGAAGCTTTTATAAAACAGCTTAAGTCTTATATGAATCAGGCAACTGAAAAGGTAAATAGTGCTATTGGCGGATCAGGAAGGAATAAAATTACTTATTTTTCGCACGTAAACGATTACTTATCATTCTTCTATGACTGGCTTATGAACCCTAAAAATCCTCAGTTTAAGAATTTATTTTTCGGAATTGCAGGGGTTTCAGCCTTAGCTTACGGCGGTAAAGCTTTGGCGGAAGCTGTTAAAGAAGTTCAGGTAAAAAAATATTCTGCTGATATTGAATTAAACCTCCAGAGAAGACTTGTATCAACTGAACTCAGAAACTTTAAAGCTAAAAAAGAATCCGTTATTGAACCTTTGTGTGATGAATTTATGAAACAGAAAGAAAACGGTAAATCTCCGGAAGAACTAAAAATAATGGCTGATAATATTCTGTTTGAGATTAAAAACGGACCGCCGTTTGTTTACTCATAATCTATACGAGAACTTCTTTCTCATTTTTATACGTTACGTAGCCCAAAGGTGCTGCAGGCGGCTTGCGCAGATATTTTGCTCTAGTATAAATTACGCCGACTTTGGATGGCTGAGTCGCGGAAGAATACTCTCGAGCAAGTTTGCAGCATTCAAAAAGAACTTTCTCATCTGGTTCTTTGTCTTTAACTTTTAAAAGCACGTGAGAACCTGCGCAAAGTCTGGTATGAAACCAGTAATCATTGTCTTTTGCAAGTTTTGATACTATATAATCATTTTGTTTATTGTTTTTGCCGATATAAACTTCAAAACCCTCAATATCAATTTTAGAGACAATCGGAGGGATATTCTTTTTGCTTTTTTGAGTTTCATCAACTCCAAGTTCAGATTTTATCTCCTCAAGCTCTTTTATACTTGCCGCTGTATTAATGCTGTAAATAAGGTTTTCCAGATATTCTTTTTCAATATTCAGACCTTCAAGAATCTGAGCGGATTTTTCTTTTGTTGTTTTTGATTTGTTATAGAGTTTGTAATACCTTTGAGCATTTTCATTCATTGTTTTGGTACTGTCAAGCTCAATGATTACATTTTCGCCCGTTGTATAATCAAGGATTTTCACGGAAGGTTTGTAATCTGCTTTAAGATATAAATTTGCGGTCAAAAGGTCTCCAAAGTGCCTGTATTTTTCTGTATTATCCCGTTTCTTTAGCAGAGTTTCTATTTTGGAGGATGAGTTTTTAACCTTTTTTAGTTTTGTATCCGCAATCGCAAGGAGTTTAGATTTCTCGCTTTTTACATTTACCCCCTCTTGAATTTTGGAATAATAATTATCAAGAGCATCGTTTAATGAAAGATTCGGGTATTCTTTTTCTAATAGTTCAAACAGAGAACTTGCTATTTTACCTGTATTATTTACCCCCGGGGGGTAAATGTATTTGAGACCGCCTTGCAGTTCTCTATATCGGCTTTTTTCGGCTCCTACATTGTGGGCGCAGCCTATAATTTGAGAGGTTTCTCTATCATAGAGTATAACATTTGAATGTTTTCCCATAAGCTCAACGCACAGGCAAAGTGAACGCAGCTGAGAAAGCTCATCATAAGTTTCAAAATGCAGCTCTAAAATTCTTTCGTTTTCTACAGTCAGAGCATCTGAAATCCTTGCACCTTCAAGATATTTTCTTAAGAGCATACAAAACATAGGGGGATGCTGCGGGATTTTTATATTCCGTCTTTCCTCTCCTTCTTTTGTCATAAAACAGATATGATATGTTTGCGGAGAAATATTGATGTATAGTTTTCTGCTCTCGCCGTTATTGCGGAAAGACAATATAAAATCTCTCCTTGTCGGCTGTTGAATTTTCTGGAGTCTTGAGCCGATAAAGAAGTCTATGTTTTCATCAAAAAATTTGCTTAAAGTCAGGTAGTCTATATTAATCAATATCTTCTACCCCTGTAATACTGCTGTGATGAATAGTTATTATAATTTGAATAGTTTGTGTATCCTCTGCTTCTTGTTGCAAAGTTAGACTGTCTCTGCCAGTACGGCATCGGCTTGTTGTTTATTTGCCTGTTGTAATTGTTTCTGTATGACTGGTTAGTCATAGTTTTGTAGACGTAAGGGTTTATGCTGTCGGCAAAAGCGGCAGATGAGAATAGAAGCATACAGAATAGAATTAAAAATTTTTTCATACTTATATTATACAATATAATAAAAAAGCCGGATTTTTCATTCCGGCTTTTTTCGTTACTGCTCTATTTAAGCGAATCTATCAATTCCTTAATAGCAGCTTCCTGAACAGAAATTTCTTCTATTCTGGCATTTGTTTGTTCAACGAGTTCTTTTGGCGCATTAGCAACAAATTTTTCGTTTTTCATTCTGCCGAGAAGCGAATTCTTTTCGTTGGTAAGTTTTTCCAGTTTCTTTTCCTGACGTTTGATTTCTGAATCCAGATCAATTAAATCTGCAAGCGGAACGATAAGTTTAGAAGCTGAAACAACTGCGGTAGCTGATTTTGGAGGAATAGCCGCATCCGGTGTTACAAAAGTTATATTGTTAACTCTTGCTAATCTGTGGATATAAGCTTCAATTTCTTCAAAAATAGCTTTTTCCTTGCCTTCTGCTCTGATTTCAACATCAACCGTAGCGGAAGCCGGAATATTAAAGCTTTGGCGTACGTTTCTGAGAGATGTAATTGTCTCAAATACAAGCTTCATTTCTTCTGCTTCTTTAGGGTAGCTTAAGTCTTCGGAGTAGACCGGATATTTTGCAATAACCAATGCTTCCGGAGAGTCTATATCATCAGCTAATCCGTACATACCGACGAGACCCTGCCATACTTGTTCTGTTATATGCGGCATAATAGGATGAAGCAGTCTTAATGACATATCAAGAACGTATCTTAAAACTCTCTGGGTGTTGAGTTTCAATTCAGGATCAGCGAGCTGGATTTTTGCTATTTCAACATACCAGTCACAGTATTCACTTCTAAAGAAGTCATAAAGTGTATGCGCAATCTCACCGATTCTGTATTCTTTCATATACTTGTTAACAGTTTTTGCTGTTTCGTTAAGCTGGTTAAGAATCCACTTGTCAACAAGTGTGAGCTTGGTTTTATCAATCGGCTTGCTGTCAACGCCTTCAAGATTCATTAATACGAAACGGGAAGCATTCCACAATTTATTGGCAAAGTTTCTTCCGTATTCAAATCTTTCGTCTGAAACCTTGATATCCTGACCACCGTATGTGCAAAGGGATGTCATAGTGAATCTTAAAGCATCACAGCCGTATTTATCAATAATTTTAACCGGATCAATTGTGTTGCCTTTAGATTTGGACATTTTTTGACCCTTTTCGTCGCGGATAAGCCCATGGATATAAACGGTTGAGAATGGTGCTTTCCCTGTGAATTCAAGTCCCATTGTAATCATTCTTGCTACCCAGAAGAATATAATATCAAACCCTGTTACAAGAACTGATGTAGGGTAGAATTTTTTGAAGTCATCGGTTTCCGAATTAGGGAATCCCATTGTTGAGAACGGCCATAACCCTGAAGAGAACCAGGTGTCAAGACAGTCTGAATCCTGTACATAATTTTCAGGATCCGGATTTTCTTTGGCTACAACCATCTCTCCTGTTTTTTTATGATAGTATGCAGGAATTTGATGTCCCCACCATAATTGGCGCGAAATACACCAATCACGAATGTTTTCCATCCAACCTAAGTAGTTCTTTTCCCAACGTTCAGGGATGAATTTAATTCTTCCGTCTTTAACAGCTGCGATAGCTTCTTTAGCAAGAGGTCCCATTTTTACAAACCACTGTTCTGAAAGAAGCGGTTCGATAGTGGTGTTACATCTCTGGCATTTTCCTACATTGTGTTCATGGTCTTTTATTCTGAGCAAGAAGTTATTGTAGCTGAGCATATCAACAATTTTCTTACGGGCTTCATAGCGGTCAAGTCCCTGATATTCAGGCGGAACTTCGGCGCATGATTTCATTTTACCTTCTTCGTCAATAACCCATATTGGCTGGAAGTTGTGACGTTTGCCTACTTCGTAGTCGTTAGGGTCGTGAGCCGGTGTAATTTTAACGGCACCTGTTCCGAAAGATTTATCAACGTATTCATCCGCAATAATCGGAATTCTTCTTCCTGAAAGCGGAATCATAACGGTTTTGCCGATTAATTCAGAATACTTTTTATCAGACGGGTGAACAGCGATTGCAACGTCTCCGAACATAGTTTCAGGACGGGTTGTTGCAACAATAATAGCGCCCGGTTCTCCGACAAGCGGGTATGATATTTCCCACAAATGCCCCTGCTCTGTTTCGTATTCGGTTTCGATATCGGATATGGCACTCTGGCAGCGAGGGCACCAGTTAACTATATAGGCGCCTTTGTAGATTAAGCCTTTATTATACAAAGTTACAAAAACTTCTTTAACAGCTTCTGAGCAGCCTTCATCGAAAGTAAATCTTTCTCTTGAAAGGTCAAAAGATGCCCCGAGTCTCTTGAACTGGTTCAGGATAGCTGACTTATGCTCATTTGCCCATTTCCATGTACGTTTTAAGAACTCTTCTCTTCCGATATCGTGGCGGGTCAGTCCTTCCTTTCTGAGTTCTTTTTCAACAACTGCTTGTGTCGCGATTCCTGCATGGTCTGTACCCGGAATCCAGAGCGCTTCATAACCGCTCATTCTGTGGTAACGGGTAAGAATGTCCTGCAAAGTTCCGTCAAGTGCGTGCCCCATATGGAGAACCCCTGTAACGTTAGGAGGCGGGATAACAATTGTAAACGGAGGCTTGTTAGAATGGGCATCCGCTTTGAAATATCCGCCATCTTCCCAAAATTTGTACATCTTTTCTTCGGTAGATTTGGGGTCATAAACCGTAGGCAAATCTTCTGTTTTTATTTTTGTTTCCATATTATATCCTCTCTATAGTAATTAAATTTTACTACAAACAAAGTCAGCGAAACAATTTAAGGGAAAATTTTTCTTTGAGTTTTACATTCGGAAACAATTTTTCAACTTCTGATTTGAATTCAGGTTTTAAATCCGGCTCAAGTCTTTTATAAAAGCTGTTCAATTCCTGTTTTATTTTAGAATCCAGGATTTTTGTGTTTGGCGCAAAGCCCTTAATTTCTTTCATAATATTTAGAATCTCAAACCCTTCTCTTGAATAGGTTTTATGAATAGTGGAGCCTTCAACTACTCTGTAAAAATAAGTTCCTTCATTAATAATTTTGATAGAATCAGCTTTGAGAATTGCTTGTACTGAAAAATAATTATCTTCTGCGGGGTTGGTTTTGCCGTAGAATTTTATATTATTTTTTATCAAAAAATCTTTGCGGTAGATTTTGTTATAAATATTGCAGTTTTTCATAATTAAACTGTTTTTATCTTTTACCTTAAAATCTTTGGTTCTGAATTTGCCGTTTTCAAGATACTGGCGTTTGGTTGTGAGCACAATATCTGATTTATAAGAATACAGTTTTTCATAAAAATCAGGACTTATGTAGTCATCTGAATCAATAAACCCAACATAATCGCCTTTAGCAGCTTCTAAGCCTGCATTCCTTGCATAACCCTGCCCCTGATTTTCTTGGTTTATAATTCTAAATCGCGAATCTTGCGCTCCAAATTCTTCCAGAATTTTAAGAGAATTATCCTTTGAGCCGTCATTGACGCAGATTATTTCGATGTCTTTTAGTGTCTGGTTACTAACACTGGTAAGGCATTCTTTGAGATATTTTTCAGAATTATATACAGGAATTATTATTGATAGCATAGGTTAATACTAGCACGATAGATCCAAGGGGTAAAGGGAGGGGTAAAGGGAGGGGGAAAGGGGAGGGGGAAAAGGGAGGGGGAAAGGGAGGGGGAAAGGGAGGGGGAAAGGGAGGGGGAAAGGGAGGGGGAAAGGGAGGGGGGAGGGGAGTGAGGCTGCGTGGGCGAATCGCGCTCCGTGGAGGAGAATGAATTTTCGTAACTCCCTCTCCTTGAGGAGAGGGACGGGGTGAGGTGTCAGTAAGGTGAAGTGATTAAGGGACTGAGAAATTGAGTAATTAAGATTCTCCCTCTCCTTACAGGAGAGGGCTGGGGGTGAGGTGTCAGTAAGGTGAAGGGATTAAGGGACTGAGAGATTGAGAGACTGAGTGACTAAGCAACTCCCTCTCCTTACAGGAGAGGGCTGGGGGTGAGGTGAAAAATATGTTATACTAAGGTTATGGATAATAAATATACTCTCGCAAGGAAATTACGCAAAAATTCCACTAAAGAAGAATTAGCTATCTGGAATATTTTAAGAAACAGACAATTTTTTAATCTAAAATTCAAACGACAAGTTCCCATTGGAGATTATATTGTTGATTTTGTTTGTGAAGAAAAGAAATTAATTATTGAACTGGATGGCGGACAGCATAACCAACCGGAGGAACAAGAATACGATAAAATGCGAACAGAATTTTTAAATTCCAAAGGATACAGAGTTGTTCGGTTTTGGAACAATGATATTAATTCTAATCTTGCCGGAGTTTATGAGGAGCTTAACAGGTTGATTAATTGACACCTCACCCTAACCCTCTCCTGTAAGGAGAGGGAATACTTTAATCGCCCCGCAAACTCATGATTCATTAGTTAATGACCTCATCCTAGCCCTCTCCTCAAAGGAGAGGGCATACACTAATGACATTTGTCCAAAAATCTGTATAATAAAATTATGAAAAGAATATTATTAATTTTATTTTTTCTGTTAATACTCCCTGTTATGGCGCAGGATATGGTTTTGAAAGCCGGTGTGTCCGTAGAAGATGTACCGAAAGCACTTTACGGGAGCTGGAGAGTTAACGCTAAACTTGATGACACAAACAGCCCTGCTACGTTTAAACCTCAAAGTGTTGATTTCTGGAATCTTTCAAGAGTGGGGGATAAGATTACTCTTGAGAACCCGTTCAGCGGTGCAAATGCCAACATATCTGTGAGTACGGTAGAAGGAAATCTGGTAGTCTTTTCTAAAAAGCTTCCGTACGATAATAATAAAGTTTTAACGGATACCGTAACAATAAGGTTAAATGATAATACTTTCAGCGGGATAAACAGTCTGACACTCGAATCTTTTTCTCTGGTTGATAAACATTTGATGAAAACGGAATATGCGCGGTATCTGATTGAGGGTGAAAAGATTTCCGGTGATAGCGTGATTGGGGAATAAATAGGAACTGACACCTCACCCCGTCCCTCTCCTGTAAGGAGAGGGTGGAAGATATAGTGCCCTGAGCCGGAATCTGTTTTACTTGTGAGTCGTAACTAAGTTCCCTCTCCTAAGAGGAGAGGGTTAGGGTGAGGTGTCAACCCAAAAGGTCTGGCGGCATTAAATGCCGCCAGACCTTTTTAGTTATTTCCGATTCAGTCTCCGTTTTATTGTGCTTCTATTATATTTATCAAGTCCATCATCAAGCTATCTATTTTTGCAGCAACTTCGTTTTTGCCATAATCCCAGTATGTACTGTCTTGATATTGAGTAACAAGCGCTAACAGTTCTTTATACGTAGGATCAGAGCTCAAGCCTTTATCTGCTGCAAGGGCAAGCAGGGTATTAGGGATAACATTCATCTCACTGGCTGACGGACCCCATTCTCTGTTGAGGTATTCAATAATCTTTTCAGCCCTTGTTCTGTTATTGAATGTTGTAATAATACCTATAATATTATCTTTTGTAAAGTATCCATCCTCGTTTAGTTTATCTCTTACTGAACCGTGTCCGGCTCCGTTAACATCTTTATAGATGTCTAGCCCTTTTTGGTAGCCATCTCTTGATATAGGCTGTAACACCATATTATCATCTGTTCCTGTAAAAACTTCTCTATATAATATTTTTGAGTTAGGGTCAATTTCGACAATATTATTTCCGAGAGGTTTTATCCAGCCTCTATTTATAGCCAAATTTAGTGTTTTGAGAGAAAATTCATTCTCTTTGAAAAATTTATCAAACATTGTATTTTTAACATCTTGGCTTAATTTGCTCGCGTCAAGAGCCAGTATTGTATCAAACGGTATGTATTCGTTATGTTTTCCGGATAATACTTTTTCTATAAATGCTGAATCTTCCGGATTTTCTTTTATTAATTCACCAACTCTTGTTTGGATAATAGACTTATCTTTTAGATGATCACCAAGAGATACTAACCTATTTAAATCTTCTTTGCCGAGAGATTTTAATATAGTATCAAAGACTTTTCTCGCCTCGCCCTCGTCACACTCAGACGGCAAGAGAGATATAAGGTCGTCAACGAATATCCATTTAGGTAGTTCTGACTTCTTCAAACTCCAGCTTCCGTCCTCATTAACGGTTATATAGTCTTTAATAAGTGAAATCCTATTTCCATCGTTTATAATACTGTCAAATTTGGTACCGTCCAGATCATGATACCCTCTGGTAAGAAGCTCTCTTATTTCCTTATTATCATGGAATTTTTCAAGGATTTTGTCATTAGGTATGTCTGATGGGTATGTGACTTTATTTTTAATAAAGTTAATAACTTCTTCTTCGCTCATACCATCAATAAATTGCGCATAGTGTGGTACTACTGTAGCAGTTGTTGCCCATTTTTCAATACCCGCAGTATATTCATTTTTACCCATATCTTCGAGCTTGATTGATTCAACAAGAGCTTTCTTCATTTCATCTGTGGCATTTTCGGCTAATTCATCCATCTCTTCATAGGTTGGGCGTCTGGATGGTTCAAATTTGTATGTTTTTGTACCGTCTTCCGCTGTTGTGACAGTGAAGTAGGATTCAAGTATCTCGGTTTTTATTGCATTTTTTTCTGCCTCAGACAAGCCGGATTCATCTATTCTGTCGAATATCTCGTAAAGATATCTTGCATTATCAAGGTTACCTTTGTCTGCGAGGAAGAGTTCTTTTGCCTTTTCAGCAGCCTTCTTATAAAGCTCTGCTTTGTATTCGTCTTTAACATAAAGACAACTTAATGTCTCCAGATCAGAGTTATTAATAAGAGTTTCTATATCTTCTTTAGATGCTGTGTAATCTTCTGTATTGTATGCAAGGTGCATACGAAGAGCAGGATCAGGGGTATTAACATACTCTTTAAAGAGTGCGGATTTCTTTACATCCGTATCTGCAGAATTCAGTTTGGCAGCAAATTCATCTAACAGCTCTTGAGAATAAGCAAAAACTGGCGGTACATTTGAATAGTAGTAATAAACATCTCCGTTTTCATCAAATCCCATATATTTTTCAACAACACCTTTTTCAGTGTCAGCTTCGATTTTGAATCCGTTTTCATCGTCTGATGTTTGGAAAGTATATTTCAATGAGTGTTCCGTATCAGATAATCTTTCTCCGCGGAGTTCTTTATCTCTGATGGCTTTGTACATATCAGCTGCAGTTTTGAACGATACTTCATCTTTTGTAAATAATGTGCTGTCAAACTCATAGTCTTTCAGCATAAGTTTTTCAACCACTTCCGGATCTCCCGTTTTTAGGAGATCGAGAACAAGAGCTTTGAATTTATCAGAGCTGCTGTCTGTTATATCCGGATTCTTAAGCTGGTCTATGACGTACAGAATAACATCTTCCGTATTCTGCAGCAGAGACATTTGACTTTTTAGTTTATCGAGGTTTAAATCCTTTCTTTTTGCCGCATCTTCCGGTGATTCTTCGCCTTCAGGTTTGCCGACAGGCTGATTAGCTTCAAATTCTTGCTTCAAGGCTTTTACACCTTCAAGAGTATCCGCAACTATTGTCACACCGCTGACTTCAACTGCATATTTTTCTTTTGTTACAGCAGACTCGCCTTCACCTTCCTTCTTGGTATACTTAGTAATATCAGCTTCCCCTGCAACGGCAGACGCTGTCCAGCCTTCCGGATCAAAGTTGTCGGTAACTTTGACAGAACTTTCTCCGGCGGCATCTCTTGCGACGTTACTTTCCGGATTAAATGCGGCAGGTTCGGTTCTGCCGGCAGGAGGTTCAGTTCCACCGGCAGGAGGTTCAGTTCCGGCTGCAGGAGGTTCGGTTCCACCGGTTTTAGGGAGTTTGATTTCCTGTCCTACCAGTATACGGTTAACATCTTTTATGTTGTTAACCAGAGCAATTTCCGCAATTCGTTCGTTTATTTGTTTCCAGTTAGGTTTTTCAATACCTTCCTGTTTCAGTGTCCTGACCGCAATTTTATATAAGTTATCCCCTTTCACAGCTTTATATGTTTCTGTATATTTAGCGGTCAATTCATCTTTCTTTGTTCCCAGTTTTGTTACGGTTGTCTGAATTGCCTGATTGAAGGCTCGTTGAGAAGTTTTACCGTCATCAGAAAGATGTTCTTCTGTAGCAGGAGTCTCTTCACCTGCAGGCTCTTCTCTTAACTTACCGTCTTTAATCGTGCTTTCAGGTCCTGCTACTTCTTTCGGAACAACATCGTCCGGTGTTTTTTCTTCTATTTTTACTTCAGGCGGCTCTGTATTGCTGAGTAGTTTTATAACCGCAGCAACAGGGTTTCCGCCGGAAGCTTTCTTTAATTCTTTAAATTCTTTTACAAGCTCTTTTATTTTCCCTTCGTCAATCTCATCACCAAGTTTTTGGGAGAGTTTTTCTAAATATTCCAGCTCTGTTCCGTCTGTAACTTTATTATCATTTTTACCCAGTTTATCAATTGCCTCAAATATCGGCGCAAGCCCTAATCCATGCAGCCTTTTATCTTTCAGGATTTCTTTATACTTGTCTCCTTCCTGAATCATAAGGTCTTTCTTGAACGAAAATTTTACTTCATTTAAACCATCCGTCATTGTTACACTCCTTCTATGAAAATTTTAACACTGTTTACCTTTATTTTTTTATATGGTTAACGGCTATTTTTCGAAAAACTTTAGAGAAATTTTAATATTTGTTACATAAATTTACAATAATCTTGTGTTCTAGTACTTTTTTTCTTTATTTGCGAGGCAAACTTTAACGACACCTCACCCCAGCCCTCTCCCGGGGGTAAATGTAAAGGAGAGGGAGCCTTCAATCGCTTAATCACTTATTTATAATTTTCTTAACAAAAGTTAACAATTTCATACAAACATACGATAACGATTTTCAATAAAAAAGTTAAAATAAATTGTGTCATGTTTTGGGACAGTGGGATGGAACACGATTTAGATTTTTCTTCGTACAACAAAATAAAAAGAGCTACTAA